>JAFOHW010000013.1 GCA_017421685.1 Candidatus Saccharimonadota bacterium
ACAGATGTCGGTTCCAACTTATACGTCGGATTTTTTAGCGAAACGTTTCCTGAATACAAATCGAAAAATGATTAGAGAAAAACTTCCTGTTAAGGATCCGAGCGAACAGCGAGCAAGAGATTACCAGAAAAAGATTTTAATGAAAAAAGCAAGAGAATATTTACCTTATAGATTGGAATATTTTGCAAAACTTTATGGCTATTCGTATTCAAGATGTCGTTTGACGCATGCAAATACGAGATGGGGAAGTTGCTCCTCAAATCGAACGATTTCTCTTAATATTGGTTTAATGAAATTACCAGAGACTCTAAGGGATTATGTAATTATTCATGAATTAGCGCATCTTAATCATATGGATCATTCAAAATCTTTTTGGGCGGAAGTCCATAAACATGATAAGAATTATAGAATGCATGAAAAAAAGCTAAAGCTATTTAATCCTGGCGTTTGATATGCTATAATACTTATGTGAAGAAAATTATTATTTCGAAACTTTTTTTGTATCGACATCGTTTTGCGATTGGATATATTATTTTAGGATTGGCGTTTACTCTTTTACTGTTTTTATTACCCTTAATAGCGCAAAATGGTCTTTCTGGTTCCGAAATGGACTCGGCGACTAGTTCTTATTATTTAGGCAAGAATGGGATCTTAAACGGCGATTTAGTTAATCTTCCGTATAGATTACTACAGAAGTTTTCGATTATGATTTTCGGATTAACGACTTATGCAATTAAGCTTCCTAGTATTATCGTCGGACTTTGCCTGGGATTTTTATTGATTTTACTGTTAAACCGTTGGTTTAAGAGTAACGTTTCTCTACTTGCGTCGTGTTTAATAGTTTTGTCGACTCCGTTTTTGTTTTTAGCGGGTTCGGGGACGCCTCTGATTATGCTAGTCTTTTGGCCAACCCTTCTTTTGTGGCTAGGATCGAAAATTCAAGGAGAGAAAAGACCAAAGCCACTATATAGCTTTCTTTTTGCGATTGCGATGTTGTTGTCGATTTTTACACCGTATATGATTTACTTTGCAGTATTTTGTATCGTATTCGTGATATCTCAGCCTCATCTTCGGTTTATTGTGAAACGACTTCCGAAAATCCCGTTGGTTATCGTTATTCTATTAGGGTTGGTTGGGTTTGTTGCGCTTGGAATTAGCGTCTATAATCATCACGATACTTTAATTGAACTTCTGTTTGCAAAGGATTTTCAGATTGGTAGCTTTTTCCCAAATATTTTCTCTGGAATTGCTCCGTTATTTTCATGGCACAATACTTTAGAGAGCGTATTTTTATCGCCTTTAGTTGGTTTGCCGATTTTTGCATTGGCTTTGATTGGGCTATTTTCGACAACAAAAGGCTTCTTTGCGTCCCGAAACTCGATTGCCTCGATTTTGCTCTTGTTTTGCATTTTGATTACCGGTTTTAATCCTAGCTCGGTAGTTTTTGTGATTTTACCGCTTTCGATATTGGTTGCGCATGGTCTGAAATACTTGCTTGAGAAATGGTATGGACTTTTCCCGGAGAATCCATACGCGCGAATTTCGGCTTTATTCCCGTTAGTTATATTATTTAGTATTATGATTGTTCCGGGCTTATTGCAGTATATATATGGTTATCGATACAATCCAAGCATCGTGAATCAATTTCGCTATGATTTAGATGTAATCCCAAAGAATTTAACAAACGAAACTTTATTAGTACAGGATAATATAGATTTTTATAAGATTTTAGAAAAGAAGACTGAGATAAAGGTTGTTGATAAATTAGACGAAAAAACGCCTAAGTTTGCTTCGCTTGGAAAATTAGAAAAGATGCCGAAAAACTATAGGCTAGAACGGATTATAACCTCGCACTTCGAGATAATTCTGATATAATATATCTATATACTTACACTGAAGAAACAGAAGGAGAATAATATGGGTCAAAAGATGGACCAGGTTAAATTGTTAAACCAACTACGAAAAGCGCAGAAAGAATTGAAAAATGAGATTGTTGAGGTTGAAGCGGGGGATGGAGCGGTAGTGGTTCAGATTAACGGAGAATTAAAAGTTAAGAAAGTAAAAATTGATCCAGAGAAGGTTGATTTAGATGATATTCATGAGCTGGAACGATGGATTGAAAACTGTATGCGAGATGGCTTTGCGAAGGCACAGGAAATTGCGACGGATAAGATGAAACCGTTAATGGGTGGACTTGGTAATTTGGGTCTCGGCGGAATGTAATATGCTACCGAAAGCTTTGGTAGAGGTAATTGAGTCTTTAGGTATGCTTCCGGGGGTTGGACCGAGGACGGCTGAGCGGTATGCGTACTATCTTTTTAAATCTAACCCGAAAATTTCGGAGAGTATTGCGGAGGCTTTAGAAAATTTACATTCTGGGGTTAAAGTTTGTCCGGTTACTTTTGCATTAATTAATGAGGATGAGGAATATTCGGAGTTTTATACGAATCCTGAGCGTGATAAAACGACAGTTTTAGTCGTAGAGGAACCTTTAGATATTTATGCGATTGAGCAGACGAAGGCATACAAGGGAACATATCACGTTTTGGGAGGGGCGATTTCGCCGATTGACGGAATAACGCCCGACCAATTACATATCGGAGAATTAATCAAACGAGTCAATAACGACGATGTTACTGAGGTTATTATTGCGACTAATCCTTCTGTAGAAGGAGAATCGACGGCATTATTGCTTGAAAAATTATTACACGAACAAAGTCCAAACCTTAAACTCACAAGACTAGCCAGAGGTTTGCCGTTAGGAGTTGATTTATCTTATGCTGATCAGATTACTTTAAGTGCGGCATTAGAAAATAGAACTAATCTATAGCTCTTTCAAAGCTTTAAAATCGACTTTTCCGAGTTTTGTTTTTGGCAGTTCGTCCAGAAAATGGATTTCACGAGGAATTTCGTATTTTGCGAGATATTTTCTATAGATGGTAGCTAATTCTTTTCTTGCATTTCGTTCAGGAGCATTTTCTTCTAGTTCGGCGAAAACAACGACTTTTTCTCCGCGGAGTTTATCTTCGAGTCCGACTACGGCGCAGTTTTTGATTAATTTAGATTTCATAGTTACATCTTCGATGTTCGCAGGGTAAATATTGTAGCCGTTACTAATAATGATGCGCTTTATACGAGTTCTAAAATGAACTACTCCACGTTCGTCTATATAACCGACGTCGCCGGTTCGAAGGAATTTTTTGTTTCCTATAGTAATAAAGGCTTCTTCGGTTTCTTTAGGTTTGTTTAGGTATTCTTTCATGACAGAAAGCCCACGAACAAGAATCTCTCCGTCTTCTCCCAGAAGAGCCTCTTTTTTAGTATTTAAGTCCATAATGATTACTTCGTTATCGGGGAGAGGGTAGCCGATTGCGTCGGGGTCTTTTGCGACGTTTCTGGGTGAGAAGATGAATCCTCCGGAAGCTTCGGTTAGTCCGTATCCGTTTTCGATAATAGCTTTCGAGCCATGTTTTTTTAGGAAATCGTTAATTTTTTCTTTACTGGCCATACTGATCATGTCTCCGCCAGAAACAACGTATTTTACGTTTTTTAAGTCATCTTTTTTGAACTTGATTTTAGTTAAATAATCAAAAACAGTCGGAACGCCGACAAGAATATTGACTTTATATCGTGTAATGTATTGTTTGAATTTTTTAGGATTAAACTGAGGGATTAGGAAAGTTCGAGCACCGAAATAAAGAGGCATATGGATACAACAGCCGAATCCGAAAGCATGGAAGTTGGGTAAGAACGCCATGAAAGAGTGTTCAGTTTTAAATAATTCGGGAACTAAATATTTTGCGCCGAGGGCTTGCGCATTGAAATTTAAATTTGAAAGAATGATACCTTTTGGTTTTCCAGTTGTTCCGCCGGAGTACATGATGATGGCGTCGTCTTCAGGATTAACTCTGGCGTGAGGATTTCCGATGAATTTATTTGCTTTTGAGAGAAGCTGATCCCAGGTCATGACATACTGACCTTTTTTAATGTGGTTCTTTCGACCTTTTGTTAATTTATAAACTAAGCGAACGACTAGATTCATAGAGCGGGTCGGAGAAACAACGATGATCTTTTCGATATTGGTATTTTTGATAATAGCCTCGACTTTCGGGTAAGCAATATCTACGCAAAACATGATTTTCGATTCAGACTGGTTTAGATAATCTTCAATTTCTTTTTCGGAAGATAGTGGATGCACCATATTTGCGACGGCGCCAATTTCATTAACAGCATAGAGGGCGTAGACTGATTCTGGAGTATTAGGCATACAAATGGTAATCCGGTCGCCTTTTTCGGCTCCGATTGCTTTCAGTGAAGCGGAGACCTTGTTTATTTTTTTGATTAATTCTTTGTAGGTTATTTGAGACTCAAAATATTCGATTGCGATATTATGAGGCCATTTACAAGAAGATTCGTAGATTGCGTCATAGAGTCCGCCCTCGAAATAGTTAATATTTTTTGGTAGTTTATCTATATAACCGTATTTAGCGCGTTCTAGACGCATATCAATCTTTTTTAAAGTGTTCTTAATCTTATGATATAAAAAATCTAGTGGCATATTAATATTATACCATGATGTTGGCTCCTTGTTTTATGTCGAATCTTTTTATGTTTTATGAACGATGAATTGTGCTATAATCAAGATATGGATAAAAACTTTCGGGTTAGAGTTACGGTCGGGGTCGGGATGTTTTTGGTTGCGTTGGTTTCGCTCTATATTTATGATGGAATTCCTTTTAAGATTATTTTTGCGCTATTTTCGTTTATCTCGTTGATTGAGCTTTTTAGCTTCTTTAAACGAAAGCGAAGTTTTAAAAATATTATTTTAGCGATTTTGGAGGCTGGGTTCTTGTTTTATGGAATAATCTTCGTATCGCAGATTTCGATTTCTGATTTTTGGTATATTATTTTAGGGGTTCCCGGATATGATGTTTTTGCGTATTTATTCGGAAAATTATTTGGAGGAAAGATTTTTAAGAAGTCTCGACCATTTCCGAGGATTTCGAAGAATAAGACTTGGGAGGGAACGATTATGGGGTTATTCATGGCATTTATTCTGTGTTTTGGACTTATGCTTTATCGAGGAACTTTAGGTTCTGATTTTGTATATCTGTTTTGTGGCCCACTAGCTTTAATTGGAGACCTATTTGAGAGCTTCCTGAAACGAAAATTCAATGTTAAAGATTCGAATGAGATTTTGATTAAAAATAAATATTTTGAGAAATTAGAATTAATAGTTGGGGGCTCAGAGGGGCATGGCGGATTTTTAGACAGAATTGATTCAACGGCTTTTGCTTCGACAATTCTTTTAATTATGACTTGGTTTGCTTAGAATTTCTTTATAGCCTTTTAATAAATAGTCGGCGCCGGAGACGACAGTTAAAACAAGAGCGAGATAGAGCGTAATGTCTCCGATGACTTCTAGGAATTTTAGATTTAAAATTAAGTTTATAATAATAATTATTATGGCAATCATTTGGGAGGTAGTTTTTAATTTTCCGTAGATTGAGGCAGAAATGGTTTTTCCTTCGCGAGCAGACATCATGCGCATGCCGTCGACGGAGAAATCACGGACTAGGATAATGGCAAAAATCCAAATAGGGACTAAATTTAAATAAACTAAGGAAAGGAAAGTGAGATTAATTAAAATTTTGTCGGCAAGTGGATCGAGAAAAGCACCGATGTTCGTAACGATTTTTCTTTTCCTAGCCCATCTGCCGTCGATAAAGTCTGTCAAAGAGGCAACAACAAAAAGAACCAAAGCGATAGCTCTGCTTTCAGGCGTCTCAACTAAAATGAAAACTGTTACGAGGATCGATATAATGATTCGAATAATAGTCAAATAAGTTGGGCCAGTTAGGGACTCAGCTTTTTTATTTTTCATACGATACTTCTACGGTGGTTAACTTTCCAAGCGCGGATTTTTGCGGATTTTGCGGCGAGAACGTCGGTAGACCATTTGTCACCGAGCATAACAGTCTCTTTTGGGTTGGTGTTGTATTTTTCTATTGCTTCAATAAGTTTTTTTCGCATAGGCTTTTTCGCCCACCAGACACAGTCGACTTTTATCGGTTCACAAAATTTTTGCATCATTTTTTTTCGGCCATTATTTGAGATGATAACGATTTTTACGCCAGCTTTTTTGCATTCTTCGACCCAATCTTGGAGCTCGTCTGCGGGTTCTTTCTCGGAGTGAAGTCTTAGGGTATTATCCAAATCACAAAGCAGGAGCTTTACTTTCTCTTTTTTTAGGATTTCCGGAGTTACGTCTTCAAATCTTTCGAAATATCTATTTGCGCGAAAAATACTCATAAAAATATTTTAGCATATTTTTATTATATTTTTTTTAAAAACATGTTGTTTTCTCGGGGTAGAGATTTTCCTTAAGTTTATGGTATAATAATTATATGTACGATAAATTTACGGAGTTTTTAAAGGATAAAAATAGGATTTGCGTAATCCAGGCAGAGAATCCGGATGGAGATTCGCTAGGGTCGGCGATTGCGTTGGACTATTTATTGTCAGAGAAAGAAATTTCGCTTTATTGCCCGGTTGATGTCCCGAAATATTTACGTTATTTTAGGGATTGGTCTCGAGTTACAAACGATTTCGATTTTAAGGCGGATGGCTATATTATTGTTGATACGGTTGCCGAGGTGCTACTTTCAAAATTATTAGATGATACGGCAATAAAGAATCGACTATACTCGGCGCCGGTTTTAGCGATTGATCATCATGAGACGGAAGATGATTTGAATTTTTCACATGAGAGTATTATTGAAATTCGGCCGGCTTGCGCGGAGATTATTTATCGAATTGCGAAAGACCAGGAATTAGAGATAAATAAAGAGGCTTCGGAAGCGATTTTTCAAGGGATTTTATCGGATACGCTAGGGTTAACTAGCGCTTCGGTTACGGCTGAGACGTTCGAGATTTCGGCGGAACTAACAAGGCTCGGAGCGAATATCTCGGAACTAGAGGAGCGCCGACGTGAATTTATGAAGAAGTCGCCGAGAATTTTAGATTATAAGGCGGACTTAATTAAACGGATTGAATATTCCTTAGACGGGGCGCTGGCGACAGTTCATATTCCGTGGGAAGATATTCGAGAGTATTCGGATGAATATAATCCAAACGTATTAATTTTGGAAGAAATGAGGCTCGTAGAAGGAGTTAGAGTCGCAGTTGCGATTAAGACTTACCCCGATGGTAAAGTAACGGGGAAAATTCGAACGGCTTCGGATTCGCCGATTGCGGAGAAAATTGCGGGGTATTTTGGAGGGGGAGGACATCCGTTTGCGTCTGGATTTAGGACTTACGATATGACCTATGAAGATGTAGTTAGGGAATTGGTTAAACTCGTATCGGAACTAGAAGATGGACAAGAGTAAACTAGTTTTAGAAAAAGCGTATGATTCCTGTAAGGCGAAAGAGCCGGAACTGACAGTTATTATGATTCATGGGATTGCGTCGAATTCGTCGAGCTACGACCATGCGGTGGAATATTTTAAGGGCGTTAAGGCTCTAGATTCGGTTAGGTTTATTTGTTTTGACTTACTAGGCTCGGGGAAGTCTTTAAAGAACGATGAGCTTGAATATGATTATAAAGAACAGATTACGGCGCTTAGAAATTCGATTCTGAAACTTAATCTTAAGACGCCAGTTATCTTAATCGGTCATTCGTTAGGGACATTTATAGTTACGAGGTATGCGAACACTTATAAGGATGAGGTTTTAAAGTTAATTTTAGTTTCTCCGCCGATTTATACGGAAGAGGACTATAAAAATCCGGTTTTTGAGGCGGGAATGAAGGTTTTTAGGGATGCGATTAGTCTAAAGAATCGGGAGATTCTTAACGAAAAGCCTTTTATGAATTCGATGAATAAAATTGTCATGAATAAGAGTAATTATCCTAATTTAGTAAAGTTAAGGACTCCGGCGGTTTTAATTTATGGGATACATGACCAGATTATCGCTTCCTATAATATTCCGAGACTTAAAAAAGATAATCCTGGTGTTTTTAGTATTATAAAGACAGAGGGGCGACATGGAGTTTCGCGAGATAAATATACGAAAATAGCTAAGATTCTAGAGGAGGTCTTAAATGATAAAACTTTATAATACAGCTTCAAGGAAAATCGAGACTTTTAAGCCGTTAGGGAAGGTCGTAAAGATTTATACTTGTGGACCGACGGTTTATAGCTATCCGCATATCGGAAATCATGCGGCGTATACGTATTGGGACCTTTTAGTTCGGATGCTAAAAGCGAATAACTATAAAGTTAATCGGGTTCTAAATCTAACGGATGTCGGGCATTTAGTTTCGGATGCGGACGAGGGGGAGGATAAGTTAGAAAAAGGTGCGAGGAGAGAGGGGAAGACGGCGTTCGAGGTCGCGGAGCATTATATTAAGGTTTATTTAGACGATTATGAAAAGATGAACTTTTTACCGCCGGAACAGTTAGCGCGGGCGACGGATTTTATTCAGGAAGACATTGAGGCGGTTAAGACGATGACGGAAAAGGGCTTTACGTATGAGACGGAGGATGGGATATATTATGATACATCGAAGTTTCCGGGCTACGGGGATTTTGCGAGATTGGATTTAGAAGGATTACAGGCGGGGGCGCGAGTTTCGTTTAATTCAGAGAAGCGAAATGTTTCGGACTTTGCGGTTTGGAAGTTTTGCCGTCCTGGAGAGAAGCGGGCGATGAAGTGGTCGTATCTGGGTCGCGAGGGATTTCCGGGCTGGCATTTAGAATGTTCGACGATTATTCATGAATTGCTCGGGGAACCAATCGATATTCATACCGGAGGAATTGACCATATTCCGATTCATCATACGAATGAAATTGCCCAGACATATGCGATTTCTGGGTATGAGCTTGCGAAGTATTGGCTACATTGTGAATTTATCACGATCGATGGTCAGAAGATTTCAAAATCGTTAGGAAATACGTATACGCTAACGGATTTAGAGTCGCGAGGTTTTTCAGCGATGGATTATAAAATGTGGCTTTTGTCTGGGCATTATCAAGGGACGCGGAATTTTACGTTCGAAGGGCTAGAATCGGCACGGAATCGAAGAATGAATTGGCGAAATCGGATTGCGGAATGTTACCAGAGAGAAGTTTCTGGTGAGCCGAAAGTATTTTCGCGGATCTTAGAGGCGGTCAATGATAATCTTAATTCGGCGGAGGCGT
>JAFOHW010000014.1 GCA_017421685.1 Candidatus Saccharimonadota bacterium
CCTTAAAGATCGCCCTGAAGTTATCGCCTTAACGAAATGCGAAGGCGTCGACGAGGATATTATTAAGCTTCAAATGTCTTCTATTCTCGAAAAAAATCCCGACGCAAAAATCTACGCTATTTCTAGTAAAGCTCACGAAGGTTTAACGGAACTCCTCCGCGAGTTGAAACGTGTTATCGCCGAATCTGATCAAGTTAGTTTTGCGAACTCTGAGCGAACCCGAGCAGAATCTGAAGAGCTTACCGAGTCGAGTACCGGACAGTACTGGGCGCAGACCCGGATAAGCTCTGAAGATTCTGCCCGGCGTGAAGCGAAATGTGAGCAAAACGAACTTGACCAGAACCGGCGCGAAGCGGGGCGCGAGAGGAATTCTCTTCACCAGATTCAGTACGATATCCCAACAATCTCCTTAAGCAAGGATACTTTAAAAAATACTTGGAAAGTCGAGAAACTCGATGATAAGTTTGTGGTTACTGGCGAAAAAATCGAGAAATTTGCCAGGAGAACTGATTTAAATAATTATGCTTCAGTAAATCGCTTAAGAGATATTATGAAGAAACTCGGTATCCGCGCGGAGCTAACTTCCCAAGGCGCTGAACCTGATTCAATTATTAGTATCGCCGGAAAAGAATTCCCTCTCGTCGAAGAATGGTAGCCGTCACGAGCTTATTAATTGTTGTAAAAATTACAACACCAACAAACTTCTAAAAAATCTAATTAACGAACCTAAAGCTTAGTGAATATAGTTAAAGTTTCCGACTGAGCTTGCGGGGATTGTTGAGCGGATAACTCGGTAAGGAATTCCGTAGTTCATTTCCGACATCACAATTGAGCCATCCGGATTAACTGCTTCGACATATCCAACGTGACCATACCAGCCCGAAGAAGTCTGGATAATCGCTCCTGCCGATGGAGTTCGGTTTACGACGTAACCCATGGCAGCCGCATTTCGTGCCCAGGCGTTCGCATTTCCGAGATTGGATGGTAGATCTTGTCTGTTATACCAAGCCCACTGTGTACATTGACCAGCTCCATACGGACCGCCTAAATTATAGAACCATCCGACAACCTCTATGTTTTGTCGCTCGGAGGTATTACCAAGGTAGGTATAAGTATAGGTCGTCGTCGGCGCGGTATAAGTTGGTCGTACGACCGGCGCAACGTACTCTGGACGCTCTCTCTCAGGAAGAGAGCCATCTTTAATCAAAATTCTCGTTCCTTCCTCAATCCCAGAGAATTCAAGATCATTCAAAGCGATAATTTCTTCGGAAGTAGAGCCATATTTATCGACAATCGATTCAATCGTGTCTCCAGATTTAACCACATAAACAATCCCAGGCGTACTCGGGATATACAAAACCGTTCCGACCGCAACGTCAGTAGTTTTTAACCCGTTAGACCAACGAATTTGATCGGCAGTAACTCCATATTTCGAGGCAAGAGATTCTACTGTCTCTCCATCTGCTACGGTATGCTCCAAGACGCCCCTAGAGGCATTAATATTCGTTAGATTAGGTTTTTCTAATTTCCCTACCGAAGTTTGTCCAGAATCATACATCGTCGTCGTAATAACGTAGTTAGACGCGACGTCAGAGGCGCTCGCTAGACCTAAAGCGTCCGATAGGTCAGCAACAACATATAATTCCGACATCTGGTCAACAGAGACCTGATAATCCTTCTCCGCGAATGTGCTAAGGCTTAAGTTTACATCTGAATTTTGCTTATCTATTGAGCCAACAAAAACCAAGCCCAAAGTTAGGACACCAGTTATAAGATAAGGCAAAAGCCCCTTTACCTTCTTAAAATCAATTTTTTTCTTCTTTGCCGTCATAATGATACATTACAGAGGTTTTGGCAATGGCTGTAAATATTCTGATTATGCTCTGCCTCTGTACTACTATAATACATCATTCCGTCGTCTCCTGTCAAGAAGTAAAGATAAGAGGTATCACTAGGGTTTGCAACCGAGAGAAGCGCACTAATTCCGGGGTTCGAAATCGGTCCACAGGGGAGACCGGGATAAAGCCTCGTATTATAACACGAATCGACCTTCAGGGCGCTTTCATTGTCAGTATACGTCTTCCTCTCAGGGTCGACCTTATCTAGCGCGTAGGATACCGTTACATCGCTCCCAAGCGGTACTCCTAAGCTTAAACGCGATAAAAAGACCTGTGCGACGGTTGGCTGTTCGGGGGAAGGCGCCTCTTTTTGTACTACTGAAGCTAAAGTAATCCCCTCATAGAGAGATAACCCCTGTTTAGCATATTCTCCCTCCAGGTCATTTTCCTCTATAACTTTTTCCATCCCCTTTAAGAACGTCTCGATAACCTCTTTTACGGTCGCGGTTTTGTAAAATTCATGAGTTTCCCCGTAAAGATAGCCTTCGAGCGTTGCTCCCTCTGGTCTATCCCTTAAAAATTCGTAATCATAATTTGATTCTAGGGCCTCGTCTACCTCTGTTTTTGAATATCCAGCCTCAATCAATCCCTCTCTAACCTCAAAAATGGTCTCCCCTGGACGAATAGTGAAACTAAATACGGCATTTTCTTCCATTTCCGCCTCTAATCTTGCAAATTCCTCTGCTCTTTCTCTTGCGCGTATCTCTTTAACAATTAAAGCTCCCCCGACTAATAACAAAGCAAGGATAATAATTATTGCTCCTCCTGAAACCCACTTTGTCGCTGTTTTGACTTTGTGCTTTGCCTTTTTTGTGTTAAATTTCACCTTATCCATCTCCTTTTTTGCTAATTCTGTCGGTTTTTTCAGTATTTCTGAGGCTCCGTCTTTTTCCGTCCCCTGTTCTTTCCCTATTTCAGTTTTTTCATCGGAGAAACCTGATGTATCTGCCCCTCTGATACTCTCGAGAAAATCTTGCAATATTATTGAGGCTGCTTCCGAATCGATTTCCCCCTTTTCATAGTTCTTTTTTCGTTTTCTTAACCTTTCCTCCGCCATAACAGAGGTCAAAGATTCATCTTGAAAACGAATTCTCGCCCCCGGTATTTTCTCAGTTAAGGTTTTAGCAAATTTTCGGACATAAAGCGATTGTTTCGTCTCGTTCCCCTCGTTACTTCTCGGGAGACCAATAATGAAAGAATTTGTTCCGTTTATGTTCGCTAAACGCCCAATTTCCTGCCATTCTGAGCCATTTACTTCGATATATCCGATTGGTACAGCTATCCTAGTATCGGAATCCGCCCGTGCGACCCCAATACGTTTCTCGCCAACATCTAATCCTAAAACTCGCATTTTATCTTAAACTCCACGAACCTCTATCTATTTTTCTTTTTTCTCCTCAGTTTTCTCTTCGCTCTCTTTATTGTCGCTATTTTCTCCGTCTTTATTCTCCTCTTCCGATTCTTCTTTCGCCTCTATTTTGTTCCCATTTTGATCTTTAATTTCGAAGACAACTGTAATTTTATTCGGGTCATTCGGGATATGTAGGACCCACGGGAATGATTTCTCAATATGCACCTCTGCAACCCCATTTATGTCTCTTAAATCGTGCTGTGCTTCTCCGAGACCTTTCCCTTTAACCTTCTCTATGACGTCATTTTCTGTAATTTTCGGCCCAGTATAATAAACCGCCTTTAATCTACCGGTATAGCCATCACTGGTATCCATGAAACTTTCGACAAACGGATTTCTGATTTCATAAATCTTCTGGGATTCGTCTAATTCTACGCCTTTTTTGATAAACTCTTCAACTTTTGTTTTGTCTAAGACATAAATCGAAGTTGTTGTAGTTGCCTTAATTTTTGGTTTAACACCTTCTTTTACTTCTTCACCAACCGCTGGCGTCGATTCGACTTTCCCAGCATCCTGCTTAAAGCTAGATTCGATCTTCAAGCTACTATCGTTAATCGTTTCATATAACTTTTCTTTATTTTCAGACTCATTTGTCGAAGCTAACTCTCCTTTAGCCTTATCAATATCGGATTGTTGAACGATTTTGATTATATCGTTTGTTCCTCCGCTTATGTTCTTCTCAGAAGAAACGAAAACCTTCGCTGTTGTTGTCCAGCCTGTGCTCGATGGAGCCATATTATACTTCTCTCCAGGCTCCGTAGCGACTATCGGTACATGTCCCGTAATTCGACAACCGAATTCAAGAAGGCCGTCTTTATTATCTTTATTATCACATTCCGAATAGTCATTCTGTTTTCCGCTATAAGCTAAAACTTCTGAAGCAGTAGATTTATAAGTCAGTCCAGAAATCGTAAAGCTATCTCCTTCATTGATCACGGTCGAGGCCTTAATATTTAACGGGAAATAAGCATAAACGGTAACCTCGCCACTCGCTTTCTCTCCGACATTCTTCTCTCCGGTCGCCTCGAAATCTACTTCCTGCGAAGACTCAATTTTCTTCTCTTCAAGATAGAATTTCCCTTCCTCGATATTCTCATCACCAAGATTTGTCGTAAAGCTAATCGTCTTCGAAAAATTATTTGCATCAGTCTTAATCGAAACCTGAAGTTCTGCCGCTGGCGCGATTACTAGAGCCCAAATCAAAATCAGAATTAATAGTAGCCCCCCAACTCCAATAATGATTGAGAGTTTCTTGTGCGCCTTAATCCAGTCCAAAATCTTATTTCCGGTCAATTTCGACGCAGATTTCTTTTTTGGTTCCTTTTTCTTCGGGAGCGCCTCTTCCTCTTCTCCTTCTTCGTCGTCTTCTTCGGCTTCTTCTGTTTCGGGCTTCTCTTCTTCTGTCGCTTCTTTTTCCGTTGGTTTTTCTTCTGTTTCCGCTACCGCTTCCTCGACGACTTCTTCCGCGACTGCTTCAACATCCGGAATTGTCGGCGCAGACTGTAAGTTCTTCGCGACCGGCAACTTCGCCGCCCCGGCTAATTTCGTAATCGAAGAATCACCCGTAACAATGACCACATTTTTTCCCGCAGTCACTCCGGCCTTCGCGATTAGTTTTATATTAACCACGCTTCGAAAAACTCCAGCTTTTTTCGGAGGAACTAGCGCAATAATCTTTTGCTTTGAACCCTCAATTTTTGAAATGATATCAGTGATATCATCCTCCGGCTCAATATAAATAACGTCCTTATTCATATATAAAATATAACACATTTTTTATCGCTTGTGTTAAAATATATACAGATGAACTTATTTAAAGGTAAAAAATCTAAGAAATCCGATAGCCAATCCGCTTTGGCCGAGATGGCTTTAAATGTTATTCATGATGGAGTTGTGATTACGAATAAATCCGGAGCAGTTGAATTCATTAACCCCGCCGGCGCGACGATGACCGGATATTCGAGAGAAAATGCCATTGGCTTAGATTATGGCTTAGTTATAAAACTTGAATCAAAAGAAGGACGCGAATTAATGACCGCTGAGAATCCGCTGATTCAGGCAATGACCTCAGGCCAGCCTCTCGAGGCTTTTCACGGAAGCTTAATTGTTGGGCAATCCGATAAACGTATCCCTGTTTCCGTTTCTGTCCTTCCTACGGAAAACATGAGCCAAAAAAGAATCATTACTTTCCGTGATATTACTAAGGAACTCGAAGAAGAAGGCGAACAAACTGAATTTATCTCGACCGCTTCTCATGAGATGCGGACTCCGATTGCTGCGATTGACGGCTATCTCTCGCTTTGCTTAAATCCCCAAACTGCGACTATTGACGAAAGAGCTAAGGGCTACCTCGAGGCTTCTCAAGTCGCATCTAAACACCTCGGAAAACTTTTCCAAGATCTCCTCGACGCGACAAAGCTCGACGATAATCGTATAAAGCCACGCTTTACCCCTGAAGAAATGGTTTCTCTAGTTGAAGGAATAACGAAGGACTACTCCGAACGCGCAAAGTCTCAGAAAATTGCCTTAACTTTCGGTTCAAATAAAGATATTTCTTTTGACGAAACCAGGAAGCTGAGCCAAGTCGTCTATAGTTTTATTGATAAAAACTTTATTCGTGAAATTTTAGATAATTTAATTGATAATGCGCTTAAGTATACTCCCGCCGGAGGTTCGATTTATGTTAATGTTCGAGGAGATGGCGATCGAGTCCTAATTAATGTTACCGATACCGGGATTGGCATTTCTTCTGACGATCTTGCACATATTTTTCAGAAGTTCTATCGCGCCGACAATTCAGATACTCGAACCGTCGGTGGAACCGGTCTTGGGCTTTATTTAGTCAAACAAAGAGCCGAAGCCATGGGCGGGAAAGTTTGGGCTGAATCTGCTTTTGGCGAAGGTTCGACTTTCTTTGTTTCACTTCCGCGTCTTTCGGATGACGAATATGAAAAACGTATGATTACTGTTAGAAACCAAGAAATTCA
>JAFOHW010000015.1 GCA_017421685.1 Candidatus Saccharimonadota bacterium
AATCGAAATCTCCCACGACGGGCTTAACTCTAAAGAACTTAGCATTAACCTCGAGAACGAACATGCCCTCACGGTATCAACTTTTCTAACCGATGGTAGCGGGGAATTCTACGAATTAAAAGAGAACTACGACTCATTCCAGAAACTCTCTGAAATCGCCTCCGCCGGAAATAACAAAACCTTCGACCAGGATACTTCGCTCGAAAAATTTATTGCCAGAATGAACGATATTTTATCTATCTCTGAAATCCTGCCCATTAAAGGCTACGTTTATGATGATACGAATGTAGGAGCCTCTACTGCCGGGTTTACAATTCAGCTCGGAAACAACAAATTAGAGTGTAAAAAAATTACTTGCCTATTAGTTAAGTATTACGGAAGTAATTATGAGGAAGCAGTAACGGAAGAAATCGTAAAAGCGGGATATGACCCAGCAAACTATCAGATTTTTTATGAGAGGTATAACTAATGCGGAAAATATTTAATTATTCTTCATTTGGTATCATATTAACGATTGCGATGGTTGTATCGATATTTTTCTTCCACGACACGACCTATGCTCTCGGCGATATTAATCCTACTACAACGATGAAGACTTGGGGTAAAATGTCCAACACGCTTCTAAATAATTTTTCTCAAAATAATATTTTATTTTACGATCCGTCTGATTGCGTATCTGGTTCTAATAGAAATTTGAGTTCGAATTCATGTTTTAAAATAGATAATAACACAAGTGCGCAAGATTCCTGGTATGCGG
Source organism: Candidatus Saccharimonadota bacterium (assembly GCA_017421685.1). GTDB lineage: Bacteria > Patescibacteriota > Saccharimonadia > Saccharimonadales > Saccharimonadaceae > Nanosyncoccus. The sequence goes on from JAFOHW010000015.1 coordinate 758, forward strand.
AGGGGTGCCTTAATACTGGGGAATGTTCCGGTGGATTATATTTCGCAAGCGGAAAATCACCAAAATCAGACAACGGTCTGGTTGTTACTAGGAACAACGCATGGATTTATGAGGATACAAAAGTCGATGAAGAATGGGGCGGAATGCAGTATATCTATGCCGAAAACTACGATGTTGTCGAATATGCGGGAGCACACACGAAGATGACGCCAAACGGTGGAAGCAGTACGCGAAAATACTACTGGATAGTATTACCAGATCAGGCATATTCGAATGGATTTGGAGAGACGTATGTTGCGACTTTTGAGAATTTTAGCGAGCCTATCTACTTTATTGTTTTGGATACGCATGCTTGTCCTCACCAAAGCGAAGCATATTGTGAACAAGCGGAGTCTAATCCAGATGAAGTTAAGATAGGGAAGCAATTCTTTGGCGCATTCACTAAAGACGCAGGTAATCCTACAGAAGCAGCAAAAATGGCTGGGAGATTAACTTCCCTCTGTCGCATAGAAGGTTCCGGAGAAGTCACGGTTAGCCAGGACGCCAGCAAGATTTCTACGGTAAGTGAAGGTTCGCCCAGTACCTCTACTTCCAGTTCTTCTGCTGGAGGTAGTAGTTCAAGCGAAAGTTCTACGAATAGCGTAAGCTCTGGCTCTCTATCTAGTAGCGGAAATACTTGTGCGAAGCTAGGCGAACTTCGAACCGAGATGTGGAATAATGCTTCTCAATCTGATAAAGAAAGCTTTATGCAAGTAGTTATCGAGGAAGATCCTTCTATTGCGGGGGTCGAGGGATATATGAATCAAATAGTATCCAAGCATGGCACGGACGGAACATTGAGTGATTGGTTAAGTGAACAATGTCCAGCATTCAGGGGAGGGAGAAGCTGTAGTGAGAGTCATACTATTACCTCCGAAGAACAGGGCTGGATTAACGAAGCCCTAAATGGAAGTAATAATATTCGTTTCGCCATAGGGAATGCAACCGGAGGATCCGGTGTTGGCGCAGGGAAAATTGTCTGCGTTTGGGATGGGAATAAATGTCGCGATGATGTTGACTATACTGTGAATGATGGCAAAAGTGGGTGTAGCACCTATTCGCCTAGCTATAGCTTTGGGGAATGTTGGGGTTTGGAAGGCGAAGATGATTGGGCTAAAGAAATGGAGAGTAATTGTGGTTCAGGCTGTTCGTCAGACCCATCCAGCATCCCAGATGATGAATTGACGCGCTATGACGCCGGAGATTCTAGGTGGGCTAAACGTCCATCTGACTCTTGCGGAACTATGGCTAGTTGTGATTGCGGAGTATTTTCTATAGCCATGTTAGCGACAGTGGCTACTGGTCAGGAAATATTACCGACAGACGTAAAAGACTTTATGGAGAGCGAAGGTTTGTCAGAATATTGGGAAGTCGGAACCCAAAGTAAAACCATGGGCAATGTAGACGTTGAGATTGGCAAAAAATTTGGTTTCCAAGTAGAAAAAGTAGATTTTGATAACACTAATGACGCAATAGAAAAAATGAGAGAATATCTTAAAAAGGGCTATATGATTCATGTTAGTGGGGGAGGTGCTGATATCTATCCATTCTCAGTAAACGGCCACTATATTGGCATATATAAAATCAATGATAACGACGAAGTTTATGTTGCAAACTCAACCGGCTCGGTTAAAAGTCGAGGCGGTAGATGGGTTCAAGGCGGAAATCAATGGATAAAACTCGATGAACTCGTTAAGGCCGGACTGTCGTATGGCCAATTCACGGCAATTCGCGGTAGCGGTAGCGGGGAATGTGATACGGATAACTTATGCCAAGATACTAAAAGCACGAAAATTGTCTCAGGGGGACTAACCGACGAACAGGCTCAGAAAATCGCTGATTATTACAACAGTTCAGCGGTCAACGCTAGCGAATGGGGATTTTACGCAGGAACGAAGCTAAATTGTGTCGCTTTCTCCCAATTCTTTGTTGGTCAATTCACTACGCGAGGAAGAGGCGGCTCTTGGCCAGACGGTGGGAATGTTGCCCATAGAGTAGCCGAAGAAACCGGACTCCCAGAAGGAACCGAGCTAAAGCCATTCTCGGTATTCTCAGTTACTCCATATTCTCATGGATATACGCAACATACTGGCATCGTCGTCGCTGTAAACGGAGACGAAATTACCACAATTGAAGCAGCTTGGCAATTACATGATGCTAAAGTTGACCACTGGAACATTAAAAAGCACTCTTGGTTCTTCGTA
>JAFOHW010000016.1 GCA_017421685.1 Candidatus Saccharimonadota bacterium
CGTCGGCCTAAGGTGGGGGAGATGATTGGGGTTAAGTCGTAACAAGGCATCCGTACGAGAACGTGTGGATGGATTACCTCCTTTCTTGAGAAGGAATTCAGCGCCTGAAAGCTCCTCGGAGCTCGCAGGTAGCTAGGTCGGTTACGGTTATGATTAAGAGCTTAAATCATAACAACTCTTGAGTTCGCTCGAGACGTAACATTAAGCTAAACACGAAACTAAGATGAAAATTGCACAACTAAGTTGTTAAAACTAAAATCCGCCCGAGAGGGCGGATTTTTTATCGCGAAAATAAGGGAAGGGAAGCACGATCGGCTTATCGGCTACTCCTCATATTCTTCATCTTCGTCATAAGAGCTGTCGTCGGCGTCGCCTGATGAATCGTCATCTAGACCCGAATCAACTGCTTCTTGTTCTTCGCGAGCACGAAGACCGTCGGCATATCCGCTTCGGTAATCTGGATTAGTTGTAGCTTTTTCGTCTTCCCCAAAGACCGCGTCTTCATAACCCTGATCGTAATCTAAATTATAGTCGTTCATGGACACATCATAGCATATGATTATTTAAAACTCCAAGTTTTGCCATAATGAATCTAAGGATAAAGAACAAATACGAAACTAAGATAAAACCCATTTTGTCGACACTATTTCGACAAATTTTTCAAAACCTACCCCTATAAAAAATAAAATCATGATATAATAATTGACAAAATTACCGTTTTTTGCTATACTTAGGACAGTTGCGAAAAGTTGAATAACCTCCAGCAATAGCAAATTAAAAATAATTCATACTTCACGAAAAGATTTATTATCATACATTGAAGACAAGCTTGAGGCGTCATGCCAACGAAATAGGTTGAAGCGGTATTTCGTTGGCACGTCGCCTTGAGCACTGCTCTTGGTGACGAAAAACTGCTAAACCAGTTGTAGAGGTAGGATTTGACCCTTACCTTGGCTGGATACACAGAAGGTCACCCTTATGGATGGCTAGACACAAGAAAGCTATCGAGAGCAGAATTGCCTCCGTGTAAGATAGTGAGTATTGAAGAGACTTAGTAATAAGCCTCTATGCGACACCAGAAATGGAGTCGTAAAAACTGTGTAGTATGGACGTTTTGGAGCGAACCGATAGTAAGGTTTGCTTATGTTGTACAGCACACGAACCTAAGAACGGGACACGGTGACGGCCTCTCGCACTCAAGTGAGTGCCAGAGGAGAGAAGGTAGTGATGCGAATTGGCCGCAAACCATTCGATAAACTGCATGGCGTCGCACTCTCTGAGCCTCAAAAACTCAGGGAAGCTTCCCAATGTTCTGATCCTGGCTAACAGACACAGAAGTGTTTGTTGGGTGCCTCAGGAGTCTACCGCAGGGTAGAAGGTAAGTGGTACCGGGTGGCAGCGAGGAAACCTCGCCCATAGATGACTACGCCTTTTGGTGTCTACCAACCTTCGGGTTGGTTTAGCGGAGCTTCCGCTGGTCAATCTTACTCGGTTCGTGTACTGGTGCCTTTCGAGGTTTCCGCATAAAGTACACGTGGGCGCGCGAACTCTGAAGTGGAGGAGCATCAAGTAAATGGCCGGCCAGCCATCGAAAAATGCGAGATCCATCAAGAGTGTCCATGGCTCAACAACAACAAAACGTTTCCGTCACCAAACCGCAGGGATGCGATAAGGGACGGAGGAAAACCATTGGAAGTAATGGCCCCAAGCCAAAATCTTCCTAGCACTTTTTTATCTTTTATGGCGGACCATCTTGGTCCGCTTTTTTATTCTTTTTCAGAATTATCAGTTATTTTATCTAGCTCGTTTTGATCCGTCGCCTTACGAATATATTTCTTCGCAAACAAGAAATAATTAAGAGTTTATATTATAATAACTCTTGAGCTCGCTTGAAAGATAACGTCAAACCGACGTGAAATCAAGATGAAAAACCAATTTTGTCGATATCGAATCGACAAATTTTTTGAATCATTACTCTATAAAAATTTAATTTATAGACGCCTAATTGACAAAATTGACTTTTTTTGCTATAATACTTGTAACAATCAAATGAATATTGAAAAAGCAGGATTGTGGTACATTAATACTGAGCGCATATTCTAGGGGGGATTATGGACACTGTTTATCTTGTTGGCGTAACACGGATTCAAGACAGGAAGGGCTCATATCGGGCATGCTCCCACTTTCCAAGGGCGGCATTTACTGATTTCGATGATGCGTATGATTATTATCTGCGCGTCGAAAAGGAGGTGTGGTTTGACAATGGGAATCGCGTCCGTGAGGCATATCTGATAAGTATGGAGCTTGGCGAGGAGCCTGATTTGAGAAGGGGGCTTGTTAATTTTGACCTTCTAGAAGGCAGAATTTTCGAAGCCTAGGCTCTATCAGGAGCTTTAGCCTGGCAAGTGGCACCAATAAAGCGGAGGACTAGCATTCCTCCAGTAAGTCCACTGAATGTGCTAACCGTCCAACCAACGACGTTAAAAGAGGCATTAATACCAAGGTGGCAGCTTAGATGTTGCCGACCGAGCGGGGAAGTTCCGCGGGGCTCTGACCAGGCCGACACTGTGTCACAATCTAGAAGCCCCGGCATTTGCCGGGATTTTTTGTGCTTATTCAAAAAGTCCAAGCATTACCACGAAAACCCATTTTTTATGACTTATCTTACGATTCAGTTTTTGTCTTTGCGGTGCTATCTAAATCCGATTGATCCGTCGCCTTACGAATATATTTCTTCGCAAACAAGAAAAACTGCCTCATCGCATCCGCAATTTCTGGCGATTCAATTAAAGTAGACATTCCATTTTTATCATAATTAATGAAAGCAACATTATCTCCAAAAATATCAATTTCTACTGGGGAATCATATTCAGCTCCTGGCAAAATCGTTCGCTCTAAAAGTAATTTCTTTGCCTTTTTATTATCGAGTTTAGCAAAATCAGAGGAGGTAATATTAAAAGCTTCAATTTTCGCCTTAATTCGTCTATTTTTAAAATCTTCTAAAGCGTCATGGTCGGCCAATCTATCATAACGACTACGCACGAAATAATAAGGTTTTTTAGCATCGATAACTCTATTTCGAATTATTTCGACCCCTTCCTCACCATAAAAAGTGGTTACTCCTGGCTCATGCTGATGCTCGTTGTAATAATTTATAAAAGCAGAAAGATTACTTTCTAAGTTTTTTGCCTGCCTAGCGACAACTCTTAAACGCTTCTCCGCAATCACTTCAAGTGCAGAAGGATGGTTCGGCACATAAGCAGAAATCTTGCCTTTATCTCTCTGGGTGATTAAACCCATTTTTTCCAATTTTTCCAACGCCGAGTAGACCGTTGTACGGTTTTCGCCTATTCCGTCGGCAATTTCGGTCGGGGTACTTTGTCCGTTTTCTATTAAAAAGATGTATATATTAGCCTGCATTTCTGACAGACCCACCTGCATCAATATCTCTCTATCCATAACCACATTATACCATTATGTGAAGAATAGTCTATAAAATTATGATAAAATCAAATTATGGAAAGAGAGGTCTTAGACATTCATGAAGAGTCGGGAGCGAAAACTCCCCTCGTAAGGTCTCGCGGAGAAACCTCTTTAGAAGTCTTTTCGGCCGAACGCTCTGAAGCGTATCAAGAAAAACTAAAAAGGGGGATTAAAGTTGTAATCGGCGGTCCTTCTCGTTCGGGGAAATCAGTTCTTTTTCATTCCTTAATTCGGGCCCTGCCGTCCGCATATCCTCTCCCGGCTTCCCCAGATGGCGAAGGAGATTGGTTACAGAGATTGTATAGCGAAGACCCCGCTCTTGCGCAAAAATACCGTAAAAAAGGGGAATATACTCAAGAATTCAGGGAAGATTGCCAGAAAAAAATTGAAGATTGGGATGGTCCATTAATGCTTATTGATATGGGCGGACGTATTAATCCTGACGACGCGCCCATGATTAAAGGGGTAACCCATGCCATAATTCTAGCTTCTGACTTATCAAAAGTCTCAGAGTGGCGAGAATTTTTCGAGAACAACAACATCGAAGTTGTCGCAACAATCCATAGCCATTACGATGGTGCGCGAGATATTCAGCTACCGAAATCTAGTGAGGAAAAAGCTGAATTTAAAGGTTCAATTCATCATTTAGAACGCGGAGAACCCGCAGTTAATAGGGAAACCGTTCAAGAAGTAGCTAGTATTATCGGGAAACTAGTTGACAATAATTCTTATTATCACGAGTATGAAAGGGAAAAAACTGAGGACCCAGCCATCATTCACGTAACTGAAGAATTCTCAAATCTCCCTAAAGACGAGCATGGTCGGACCCTCCCTACCGCAGTACCGGTAATTTACGAAGAGATATCTAGACAGAAAAGAGCATCAGCCTGGCTCGAAGGAATACGCTGTTCTTGGGAAACTATGGCTTTCGCCTTAGCTCTTGAAGATAGTGGAGCTGAAGATGTTAGGGTTGGCGCATACGGATCATATATCCCCGTAAAAAAACTTCCAGAAAGCGAACAATTCGACGAAAGATGGTGGGATGAACCGAAATATTATGGCGAAATCGAAGGAAAGCCCGTCTATGTCGTACACAATAAGGCCCACCAATCAACCAACCTTATTGCTCCGTCAGTACTAGACACTCTTACTTTACCTAAAGTCCCAGAGGGGGCCATTGTCATTATCTCTGGAGGCGGACCAAATTGGCTTAAAGCTTCTATTGCTTCAGGTTACAGAGAAACCGCATCAGCCATCGCTGGTTTTCAGCCAGGAATCGGTTCAACAATCGCCTGGTCAGAAGAAAAAGATTATCTAGGTAAAATCATTCCAGGAAACGTTTAGCCTTATGTTGGTATTTTTACTATTAATGCAATTTGTCGACCCCATTTCGACAAATTTTCAAAAAATTACCCCTGTAAAAAATTAAGACATCCTGATACAATTGACAAAAAGTAATTTATTTGCTATAATACTAGCAACAATCAAAAATGATTGTGAAACTTTAAAATCACGGAATTCCCGAAAGGGAAGAAAGGAGGATGCCTCGTGGCAATCCTCAACCTCACCCCCCACACCATCAACCTCATCGCCGAGAACGGCGAGACCGTTATGGTCATTCCGCCTAGCGGAGTGGTTGCTCGCGCGACGCAGACCGACCAGGTCTGTGGCGAGGTCGAGGGCATCGAGGTCGTTAAGACCTCGTTCGGTGCCCCCACCGACCTCCCCGAGCCCTGCGAGGGGGTGTACCTCGTCGTCTCCCTTGCGACGGCTAACGCCGCCAGGACGACGGGACGTTCGACGGACGATCTGCTCCTTACGAGCAGTCCCGTCAGGGACGAGGGCGGCCGTATTATTGGCTGTCGTCGATTCGCCCGTATCTAGAGAACCGACCCGCCTTTTAGGCGGAGAAAGGAGCCTAATGGCTACTTTTAGGAACGGCAAGCTCGTCGACCCTTCGGCCCAGGAGCAGGTCGTCAGGGTTGGGAAGTTTAACCTCCCCAGCTCTGCCCCTAGCCCTAAGGCTAAGAGGTGGTCTAAGCTTCGCCGAAAGGCGAAGCGGATCGCCCTCTCTCAGGGCTGGGAGGTGAGCCAAAACGCCAGGGGTGAGACGATCATCTCTAGGCGGTAGGCAACAACGCCATTCCTGGGTAGGGGCACCCATAAAACGGAGGTCATGTTCGTCCCTCCAGTAAGTCCCTAAATCGAACCGTCCACCCAACGACGCAAAAAGAGGAATTAATACCAAGGTGGCGACCTGATGGGGCGCCGACCGAGCGGGGAAGTTCCGTGGGGCTTTGGTCAGGCCGACACCGACCAATATTCAGGCGGAGTAAATTATACTCCGCCTTTTTTCATACTGAACGCCAAGATACATAACCTTACATTATCAGAGATTTTGTTTTTTAGATAGAAGTAATTCCATAAAACTAACTCGCTAATATTGACAAAACATAACTTTTTTAGTATAATAATAAAAGTACTTTAAGGATTCTCGAAAGAGGAGAGGCTTAGCATTCCAATCATGTAAAATGCTCTTTCAAGAGCAAATGTTTCCTAGAGAAAGGGGAAAACATGAAGAACTTCGACGTCATTGACGGCACCACGTCTGAGCTCATGGTTGACCAGATGCTCAGGGGCGACGAAGTTTGTTTCGTCGCCTACGATCGCGAGAAGAAGGAGCTTCTCCATCTCGAGGTCAGCATCCAGTCTGCTGAGTGGAGGAGCAACTCCGGGGATTGGTTCATCCACGGAGAGACGCGAGGCCATGATTTGATCATCGTATATTGCGGAGAGACTCTCTCCGGCATGGCGACGCTCATGGACTAGTCTCACTGTTGGGGTGGGTTCTACAGTTTTATCTGTAGAACCCACCCCTTTTTCATATCGAAAAACAGAAATCAACAAAAACACGAGAATGAAGCTACCTAATTAAAATCGGATTTCTTATATTTCTAAAACTAACCCTTTATGGTCCGAGACTAAATCATCTAAAACTCTAAAATTCTTAACTTCAGTCTCGGGGCTGACTAAGACATGATCGCAAGCGACTTCCCCATCAAATTTTAAGCCTGAAAGAGTAGTACGGATCTTACTTTCGGCAGTTAAATCCCGTAAAAAGTCCAGTTCCCGCATCGCCAGGGAATCATGTGTAATATTTAAGTCCCCACACATCACAATCGGCCCTTCTAATCCCCGAACGATCTCAGCTACTTTTTTCATCACCTTAACTGTAACCTCATCTCCGACTGGGGAAGGACGCCAAAAACCATGATGGTTTACTATATTTAGTCCATTCTCAAGTCTTACAATCTGTATCGTGTACCCTTGTTTTTCGATGTCTTCTAAATTTTTTAATTCTTGATATTCTCCGTGCACTATCTCTGTTTTTTCTTCGACTATTTTTTCTCGGGTCAGAATCGCGTTACCTTGTTCCATTTTAAAATCAGAAATTCTTAAACCCCAATTCGCTGACCGAAAATCGTGATTAAATTTCCCAAGCTCCTTTATCTGATCTACGGTAACCGAGAAATTGTCTAGTAGTTTATTACTCCCCCAGACCGCTTCTTGTAAACAGACTACATCGAAGTCTCCATTTTCGAAAAACCGCGCCAAAGCTCCTTTTATCCTGCCCGTCCAAGTATTAAGCTGTAAGATTTTCATCTTTCGTCTCCTTCGCCATGGATTTTATTTCTCTGATATCGGCTTTCTAGTTTTTCAATATTCAAAGAAGCTACCTCCGATAAATCAACTTCCAAATATCTTGCAATATTCGCGATGTACCAGAGAACATCCCCTAATTCTTTTGAAATTGCTTCTTTATCTTCTCTGGAAGCAACCCCGTTTTTATCGCGCAAAATCTTTTTTATCTTGTCAGCAGTTTCACCCGCTTCTCCGGCTAAACCTAGAACTTTTTCCGTAAAAGCAACCTCTTTTAGGTCAGAGGTAGTTTCAAATAAGTCATATTTTGAAGCTTTCTCTTGATATTCGCTAAAATTCATAAACCTCCTTTTCAAGAATTATAACACGAAAGACAAAACAGGGAAAACTCCTGCAAACTCTTGACAAAACGTAAGTTTTTTGATATAATAATACACAGTACATTACCATCGTTCTCCCCGATGGGGGAGAGGAAGGAGAGGCAAAGATGCCTTTCGAGTTCATGACCGAGACCGAGCCCACCCCTAAGAAGAGGAGGTTCTCCCTCTTCGGCTCCTCCCATAAGGAACCGAAACTGACGGGGAGGGTATTCGTCGTCGACTCCCTGGACTTCTCGATGTTTGAGGAGTCTGCCCAGGGGTTCGACTCCCGTAAGCTCCATTACGGAGAGGAGAAGGACATCCCGGTTGACTGGGCATTCTCGCACTTC
>JAFOHW010000017.1 GCA_017421685.1 Candidatus Saccharimonadota bacterium
ACGATAAATTCTTGGAGGTTGGGGGGAGTGAGACGGCGAAGGTAACTGTTCGATTGGCGAAAGAGGGCGAAAAGTTAGAATTGTTAGACGGAGAAGTCGTCGAATGTATTCCTAGCGATATTCTAATTACTTCAAATGACATTCCGGTTGCTCTTGCGGGAGCAATGGGAGGGAAGAATACGGAAATTGACGAGACAACGAAGAATGTTTTATTAGAATCGGCGTCGTTTAGTCTTTATAATTTACGTAAAACTCAGATGGCACATGGAATTTTTTCGGAAGCGATTACGAGATTTACGAAGGGGGTCCCAGCTGGAGGAACGTTCAATGTCTTAGCGGAGGCAGTTCGGGAAATAAATGGTAAGTTCTTGGGACTTAGAGATAGTTTTCCTGGATTAGGCGAACCGTCAGTCGTAATGATTGCGGTTAGTGAAATTAATGGTCTGCTTGGTACGGAGTATAAAAAGGAGTTGATCGTAAAGACTCTAGAAAATGTTGGCTTTTCGATTCAGGTAAATGGAGAAGAACTTACAGTCATTGCGCCATATTGGAGAACAGATATTCATATAAAAGAAGATGTGATTGAAGAAATCGGTAGATTGTTGGGTTATGATAATATTGCGCCGATTTTACCGCTTCATGCGACGGCTGGAGAGGATAAGATGTTCGAATTAAAGCGAAAGATTCGAGAGGCTTTAGCGAGATTTGGCGCAAATGAAGTTTTGACCTATAGTTTTATCAGTGAGCGACTATTGAAAAAGGCAGGAGAAGACGTCGGGAATTCCTATAAGATTGTTAATTCAATTAGTCCAGAATTACAGTACATTAGACAAAGTCTGATTCCTAGCTTGCTGGAAAAAACTTACATGAATGAGAAAATGCCGGTTGAGAAATTTGCAATTTTTGAGATGAACGAAGTTTATAGGAAAGAGTACGGACTCGATAAAGATGGGGTTCCGGAGGGCAGAATTAAACTAGGTTTTATTGTCGCGGAGAGGAAAAATATTACTGAGACGGCATTCTATAAAGCAAAGAAATACCTTGAGGAAATGCTTAAACTGTTAGGAATTCGGGCAGATTATATTCCGGTAAAATCTGCGGAATCTGATTATAAGATGTTTGAGGCAAGACGTTCGGCAAAAATTATGGCAGGGGAGAAAGAAATTGGAATTATTGGTGAGTTTAAGAATTCGGTTAGAAACGAATTTAAGTTGGCTCCGTTTTTGGCTGGGTTCGAAGTTGATTTGGACGAAGTTTTAGAAAATGTGAATTATAAGAGAGAGATTTCTTTTGGGGAGCGAAAGAAGGAAGATTTGACGATTACGACGACGAAGAACTATGCAGAGGTTTTGGCTGAAGTTCAAGCTAAATACCCGGAAGCGGAAATTACTCCCTCGACGATTTATCAGGCTGAAGGACAGGAAACTAAAAATATCACATTTCATATCGAAACAAAGCAATAAAATGTTGATATTCATGTAGTTGATTCTATTTTAGCTTATGCTATAATATATTTATGATTTTGCTCGATTCGGTTACGAAGAAATATCCTGGAGATTCTGAGCCGGCGCTTGACTCGGTTTCGCTTCATATTGAACCGAATGAATTTGTCTTTTTAGTCGGTAAGTCTGGAGCGGGAAAATCTACTTTAATGAAAATGATTACGAAGGAGGAGACTCCGGATTCTGGTAAGATTATTATTGGGGGAATTGACTTAGACTATGTGAAAAAGCGACACATTCCGGGTTATCGCAGAAGGCTTGGGGTAGTTTTTCAGGATTTTAAATTGTTACCTAGGAGAACGGTTTATGAGAACGTGGCATTTGCGTTAGAAATTGCGGGAATGAGCGGAAAAGAAATCAGAAAGACAGTCCCGAAAGTTTTAGAGTTGGTCGATTTATTGGATCAGGCGAAAAAGTTTCCGGATCAGTTATCGGGCGGACAACAACAGCGCGTTTCGATTGCGCGTTCAGTTGCAAGACAGCCAAAGATTTTGATTGCAGATGAGCCGACGGCGAATTTGGATAAGTTGACAACCGAGGAAATTATTGGGCTTTTGAAGAAGATTAATGATTTTGGGACAACGATTTTAGTTACAACGCACAATGAAAATGTCGTAAATACATTGCAGAAACGAGTTGTTACGTTGAAGGATGGAAAAATCGTTAACGACCAAAAGAATCATGGAATTTATGAGTTGGACGAGAAGCCGGTTCCGAAGGCTCCGGTTCGAAAGATGCAGACTCCTGGACATGCATTAAGACCTAGAAGGAGAGTAATTCAATGACAAAAACAGGCGAAAAAGAGAGAAAGCTGAAAAAGGTTTCGAAGAAGAGTTTAAAGACAATGCAAAAGACGAGAAATCGTCATGTTGTACGCGAGAAGGCGCGAATTGTAAAATATGGGACGAAGGGATTTGGGCGAAATATTTGGCTTTCGTCGGCCGCAACTATTGTGATGGCAATTACGCTGATTATATTGTTTGTTACGGTCGTTGCGAGTGTTATTTTAACTAGTACGGCTGATATGATGAGAGATAAGATTGATATTACGATTTACTTTAAGCCGAGCACTTCCCAGGAAATACTAGATGAATTGACGGGTATTATAAAACAAGATTCTAATATTAAGACGGTTGAAACGTCGACAGCAAAAGAGGAATATGAAAAATTCTTAGAAGACAATAAGGAGAGCGAAGATATTATAAACGTCTTAGATGAAGAGATGACGGCGTTGATGATCAAGAAGATGCAGGCGACGATGAGAATTAAAGTTTATAATGTCGATAATCTTGATAGCATTAAGACGTTAGTAGAAGAGAACGAATTATTTAGTTCGTATACGGATAAAGAGAAGGCGCCAACTTATGACGTGAATCAGGCTGAGATTGCGACAATTACGTCTTGGGCAAGAATTGCAAGGACGGGAGGATTTATCCTGGCAATTGTATTCTTAGTTATATCGATTTTGATTATTTTTTCGACAATTCGGATGGCGATTTTCTCGAGGCGAGAAGAGATTTACATGATGAAATTGGTTGGAGCGGATAAAGGTTTCATTCGAGGTCCGTTCTTAATTGAGGCGGAGATTTGTGGAGTGATTGCGGGGATTGTTGCGGGAACTGTATCATATTTTGGATTTAGATTTCTATCGCCGAAGTTGTCTGGGTATGGAATTAATGTTGATTCAATTAATAATATTTTAGAATCGAATCAGTTAATTTTAGTCTTCTTGGCATTTATTCTAGTGGGAATTATTATCGGTAGAATTTCGGCGAGACTTGCGGTTTCGAAATATCTGAAAAAGATGTAAAAAACGTTGCCCTTTAAACGCCCTTATGTTAATATAGTAGTATAGGAGCTATCGCTATATGAAAAAAGAAACGAAACGAAACAATTTAGGAAAGAAAATAATAAGCTATATCGTAGTTATCGTTTTGTCGATTGTTTTTACCGGAGCGGTTGTTCCTGTTAATGCGTATAATTGTAAGCCAGGAGATACGAAGTGTGAGGAGGCGAAAGAGAATATGCAGAAAAAACAAAGCGAAGCTAGTGATTATATTAAAAAGGCGAGCTCGGTTAGTGAGATTATTGAACAATTAGATGAAGAAATCGATGATTTAAATGAGACGATTGCATCAAATGAGACGAAAATTAAGAAGTTAAATAAGAAAATTAAAGAGACGGAAGAAAAATTGCAAGAGGAACAGTCGGCGTTAGCGGAGATGTTAGTTAATATGCATTTTAGTGAAGATTCTGAACCGATTCATATTCTAGCCGGGAGTAAATCAATATCGGATTACGCAGAGAAACAGGCACGCGAGGATGTTGCAAAACAAGAAATTGCGACGGCGAGTGAGAAAGTTAAGGAATATAAGGAAGAGCTAAACACTCAGAAGACAGAGGTTGAAGAAACTTTAAAGGCGAATGAGAACGATAGAGAGATTGTAGCTTCGAAACGGGCGGACCAGAAAGAATTATTAGAAGAGTATGAACAGAGCGCGGATGATGCGGCCGCGACTGCGAGTTATTGGGAACAACAGCTAAAGACTTTAGCCTGGACTCCGCCGTCAAATACGGTTGGATATGGTAGTCGTTGGACGGGGACCTCGAACACTTATCCGAATAGGGATAATTGTCCACAAGATAACGTAGCCTATAGTTCTTACGGTGGAGCAGTTTGTCAATGTACGAGTTATGCGAGTTGGAAGGCGTATGAGAAGTGGGGAGTATTGAATAATTGGGGGGGTCATGCTTATACTTATGCTTGGGGAGCGGCTGGGCACGAGGTCCCGGGATCTGGAATTATGACTTATGTTGATCAAAGCCCGGCGCCGTATACGATTGCGGTTTCGCCAAGGACTGCATTGTCTCCATATGGGCATGTGATGTGGGTTGAGAGCGTTAATGCGGATGGTTCGATAAATGTCACTGAATATAATGTAAACTGGCCATCAATTGGGTGTTACTTAGGTGACTATTGTTCAAGGAATAATGTTGGTTCGGCTGGAATGAGCTTCGTTCATTTTGAATAAAATTCGAATTTTGGGTTTTAGCGTGCTATAATATTAAGCATGAGTGAAAAAAAAGAGTGGAGTGAAAAAAAGACAAGTTTAGGGAGTGCGATTGTCATTTCCGCGATAACTCTAGTTGTCGGTTTGTTTATTGGAATAAATTGTAAGGGCTGGTTTTCGTCGTTTGCACCATATCTTGGGTTAGGTGTCCCGGCGGGGGATGAGGTTGATTGGTCTGCGCTAGATGAAGTCTATAATAAATTAGCAACTTCGTATAATGGCGAGATTTCAAAAGAGGAGGTTATTGAGGGGGCGAAGAAAGGACTAACGGAGGCTTTAGGGGATACTTATACGGTCTATATGGATAAGGAAGAGACGGCGGATTTTTATGATGATTTACATGGGAATGTTGGTTCGGGAATTGGAGTTGAGATGGGGCTTCGAGATGGATATGTTAGGGTTCTTAGGACCTTACCGGATAATCCGGCAAGGGAGGCGGGAATTTTAGCAGGAGATATTCTCTATAAGGTCAATGATGAGGTAGTTTATGATTTATCGACGGATGAGATTTCGAAAAAAGTACGAGGTGAGGAAGGGACGGAAGTTACGGTTACGGTAGTTCGGGACGGAAAGGAAAAATCGTTTACGATGAAACGTGAAACGATAAATAATGTTTCAGCAGATGTTGAATATGATGGGAGTACGGCAATAATTACAGTTACGAGATTTGATAATGATACTGGGACAAAGGTTCAGGGCTTTGCGAAAGAGTTCAAGAATAAAGGGATTAAGAAAGTTATTTTAGATTTAAGAGGCAATGGCGGGGGATATGTTAAAGCGGCACAAGACTTATTGAGTCTTTGGATTGACGGAGAGAAGATTTTGGTTCAAAAATCTAAACATTTTGGAGACTCTTCGACTTCGGCGGATTCTGGGAAGGCTATTTTGAAAGATATGAAGACGATAGTCTTAGTTAATAAATCTTCAGCTTCGGCTTCGGAGATTGTTGCAGGAGCATTGCAGGATTATGGAAAGGCGA
>JAFOHW010000018.1 GCA_017421685.1 Candidatus Saccharimonadota bacterium
ATACAGAGAATAATCTTCTCCAAAAGTAGTCTGTGTGTAGGTAGCGTCAGCGATTAAAAACGGCGACAGAGCTTTTACGAGTTTCGGTAGATTTTCTTTAATTACGTTAAACTCGTCTTCGGTAATTGCGGGGTCATCTTCGCCGGATAAGTTCTCATAGTCGGCGTATTCACCCATGTATTCGGTGAGATAAGCTAGAAAATCGTCGACATCTTCGCTCGTAGCGGTTCCATTCATAATTTTGACCAAATCAAGATACGGAGGAAAATGTGCAAGTGAATCTATTAAATCCGTACCATAATCACCACTCGTTAAATCAGTAAAGGCGTTTCCTGCGACCATTCCGGCTAAACCTTGACTAGTGTCACTAAAGAATCCCGTAAATGCACTTTGTTCGTCTAGTTTTCTCATTTGATAAAGTTTCATAATTTCAGAAAGCGGATTTTTTACTTCGGCGTCAAAGTATTCACGGGTTAATCCATTTTCGGTTACAAACTGCATCCAAGAATCCATAAACTCCCTGCCATTCATAGTGCCGACCTGCTCAGTAAGACCGTCGTTATTTATTAGGATATTGATGGCCGTAGTCGGTTCGGATAAATCTGCGATATTTACAACCGAAGTAGGGATTTCAAGGTCTGCTGGATGGATTTCTTCATATGTACCAGTATTATAGAATCCCCAAAGCTCCGGAAAGACATAGCCAAGAAGCAAATCGTTGCCGTCTTTAACATCATGAATGTTAGTATAGCCTGGCTCGGTAATACTGGCTCGAGGGGCGCCAAAAGTATAAGCATAGAAATCGTCTGCTACCATATCGTAATCTGACAAGTTTTCGTTAATCATTTTAGCAGTAAGGTCGACCACCGCGCCACCACGCGAGTAACCAACCATCCAAACTTTGTAATCTGAAAGGTGATTGACATAAATGTATTCGTCAAGTCTTTCTTTGATAAGGTTAGCAGATTTGGTAAACCCGGCATGGTCTCCATCGGCCCCGACATCGAAATTCGAAAGCCACTCCGTCATGTAATTATAATTCCTGGGAGCAACAACAATTAAGGTTTGTCCGTTCGGAAGGGTCTTTTGCGCGATAGTTGTACCCATGGAGTCCCCATCTTCATCGGAAGACGTATCCCACCTACGATAATTAGTAAAACCTAGTTGATTCAAAAAGGTGATGAGTTTTAGATTCGGCGTAGAACCGTCCGAAGGATACCCATCGGCTTCATTTTCAAATCCAGCAAGCGCCAAAGCATACGAAACGGCGCGGAGCTCTGGGTGGTCGCCAGGAGACGGGGTATCAAAATAACTATCGCTATATTCTATAGTATCGGTTGAATCAAGAGCATCCCAAACCGATTCCCATGGATCATCCGAATTTTCTATAAAAGCATAATATGGATAAGTAACAGTAATGGGGTCACTTGGCACAACGGGCCCAGATTGAGATTCTTCTACAACGAAATCGGCTTGCGCAAAGCCTTGTGCCTCGTCAGGAAATAGAACCTCCAGATGGTGTTCGCCAACTGCGAGAGTATCGAGATATCTACTTAGTAGAGTAACTGTGCGAGTTCGAGAATTGATGAGGATGTCATTATCTATATCTATAGATCCGTCATCTACTATTAAGAGGCCTTCGCCATAGAATCGCTCAAGCGTAACGTCAAAAACGAACGACAGATCCTCTCCGCTACCCACGACATGTACGCCATCATCCCCACTTATCACACTAGACTCGTGGTTGTAGTTATCCGGACCAATTGCAAAGGAATTCATTGGCATGAGACTTGGAAAAACAAGGCTAATAATCAGCAGTATCGCCATGAGACCTTGTATTTTTTTGTATATATTACATTTCATTGCGTATCTCCTTGTTATTCCCCCTATTCGTCATAACTATGGGTTCTAAAGGCTGAAGCAATGTTAAACCAACACTACTCTCAGTAAAACCCAACCCACTTTTTATAACACGCCCTTCTTTATTACATAACCATTATAACATAAGTTTTATTGTCATTAAAAAATAGAAACGATAAAAAATTCAAGCTTTTATTATATAATATATGTATATATGGAGACAAAAAAAGATATCAAGGTTTTTGACCGAATCGAAAAAAAATACTTAATCACGAAATTTCAAAAAGAAAAAATCTTAAAAGTGATTAAAGAGCATATGCGAGAGGATTCGTATTTCATTTCTGAAGTCTTTAATATTTATTTCGATAACGAAAA
The DNA here is from genome assembly GCA_017421685.1 of Candidatus Saccharimonadota bacterium. GTDB lineage: Bacteria > Patescibacteriota > Saccharimonadia > Saccharimonadales > Saccharimonadaceae > Nanosyncoccus. The sequence continues at coordinate 2,236 of JAFOHW010000018.1, forward strand.
TTACGACCTCATCATTCAGTCTATTGACCAGCCGAAATTTAAAGAGAAGCTCCGTGCTCGTTCTTACGGCGGATACGATAAGGTTTTTTTCGAAATTAAGACAAAAATCCGCGGAAAAGATAATAACACTGGCTATAAAAGACGCGTTCGAATTACGAAAAAAGACTACAACGAGCTCGTAAAAAATGACAAAAAGGTAACCGAATACATAGGACCAGAAAATAATACCGATCTCCAAATCGCAAAAGAAGTCGACTATCTAATCGACCATTTTAGCCTAAAACCAAAAATCCTTATTTTATATGACCGCGAAAGTTATCAGGGTGAAGACGGCCTCAGGATTACTTTCGATGAAAATTTAAGATATCGGACAAAAAACGTAAAGTTTACGAAAACTAAAACCGATAAATATTACTTTGACAACGAAAAAAATATTATAATGGAAATTAAGGCGCACGGCGTTTTACCACTATGGTTGGTTAAAACGTTAACGGAAGAGCGAATTTTCCCTGAGCAATTTTCAAAAGTTGGCAAATCATTTTATAAAATAAGAAAGGAGCAAAATGTTTAATAGTATTTTCGAAGCGGGAGCAACTGGCCTCAGTATTAAAACCGCTTTAATCTGTTCAGGTATCGCATTGGGCCTTGGTTTGATTGTGGCCTTTACTCATATGAAAACCTCAAAAACCACAAAGGGTTTTCTCATCACGCTCGCAACTTTACCGCTTCTCGTTATGGCTGTTATGATCATGATAAACGGGAATCTCGGGACTTCGATTGCTATCCTCGGCGCTTTCTCGCTCATCCGCTTCCGTTCGATTCAAGGTAATGCGAAAGAACTCCTCAGCGTTTTCTTTGTCATGACGATCGGTCTCGCGCTCGGCATGGGACATATTCTTTTTGCGACAGTTATTACTGTTATTGCCGTAGTTGCAATCCTTCTCTTTTCATATACTAATTTCCTCGAACCAAATAAAAACCAACGCTCTTTAAAAATTGTCATTCCCGAAGATCTAGATTACGATGAAGTTTTTGATGAGATTTTCAAAAAATATACAAACAAGCATGAATTAATCAAAATGAAAACCATGAATATGGGTAGCCTCTATAAGTTAACTTATGATATAACCATAAAACCAGACATAAAAGAAAAAGAATTTCTTGATGAAATTAGAGTCAAAAACTGTAATCTAAAAGTTTTATTATCACATCCGAACTATGAGGAGGAAATCTAATGTCGAGAGAGAAAAGGCTCGACTGGAAATTTTTATTTATCGGTGTAATTTTAATAGTCGTTTTAATCGTTTCGGCAATTATAAACTCCATGAAAACTGACGAATCAGCCACGAAGCTAGCTGGTTCAATCGACATAGATAATGGTGATTCAAAAATAAACTGGGAACGTTACGAGACGGTTAATATCGATCTAAAAGAAACAGTAAATATCTCAAAATCCGGAAATTATCACCTAACCGGAACTCTTGAAGACGGCTTAATTTATATTGACGTCGGAGTTGGTGAAGTTAGATTAATCTTGGACAATGTTTCGATAAAAAATAGTTCTGGCCCCGCAATTCTTTGCCAAGAAGCCGAAGATTTAGTAATTGAGCTAATCGGAGAAAATACCCTAGAAGATAGCGCAGAATACCTCTCGAATTACGATGAAGATGTTACGGGGCTTATTTATTCTAAGGCCGACCTTTCTTTTGGTGGGACAGGTATCTTAAATCTAAAAGCTAACCACGAAGACGCTATTGTCGGAAAAGACGATATGAAATTCAATAACGGTAGCTACAATATAGAAGCGGTCGACGATGGAATTCGCGGAAAAGATTCGGTTTATATCGTCGGAGGAGAGTTTAATATCGAAACGACCGCCGACGCAATAAAATCGACAAACGAGACTGACCTCAGAAAGGGATTTGTCTTAATCGAAAATGGGACCTTTAATTTAAATACCCTCGCGAAGGCCATAAAATCAATAAATACTATATTAATATATAACGGAAATTTTATTATTAATTCGTATGATGATGCAATCCATTCGAATAACTACGTCGGAATAATCGATGGGCAGTTTAATATTAGCTCTGGTGATGACGGAATCCATGCCGACAGTGAATTAATTATCGACGGAGGAAATATTGAAATTGCCAAAGCTTATGAGGGCCTTGAAGCAAAAGCCGTAACTATTAATGGCGGAAAGTTAAGCCTAGTTACCCTAGATGATGGAATTAATGCTGGTGGGGGCGCCGACTCTTCAGCCATGAATCGACCCGGAGCTGGCGCTTTCGACGTCGATGAGGATTGTGTTTTAAGTATTAACGGCGGTGAGTTATATGTTAATGCTTCTGGTGATGGTGTTGATTCGAATGGGTATCTCTATTTTAATGGCGGAAAAGTTACTATTGACGGCCCGACCAGTAACGGAAATGGCGCCTTAGACTCCACCGCTGGAATCATCATGAACGGAGGTGAAGTTATTGCAGTAGGCTCTAGCGGAATGGCGAATAATCTCGGAAAAGATTCTAGCGTTTTCAGTCTTAGCGTTTTCTTCCCCTCTGTCTATCCTGCGGGAACCAAAATCGAGATAAGAAACGGTAAAGACGAGGCAATTGTTGAACATGTTTCCGCAAAATCCTTTAATCATATGGCATTTGGCTCGAGCCATCTTCTTCCCGGTGAAACCTATACTATCTTTGTTGATAATAATGAATATGAGACTTTCGCCATTTCAGAAGTAGTAACAGTTATTGGTAATAATAATTCAAATCAAAACATATCTCCAAAAAGACGATAATTGTTCACTATTTTCAAATTGTTTGTGTTATAATTATTGAAAAGGAGGTTATGTGCAACTAATTATAATTTTACTTGCCACGGTCTCGATATTAACTTTTTTATCGGGCTTGATTGTTTTTGTAGGCGCAATAAGAGGAGAACGCGTGAGATCCACTTGGTATTTCCTCGCCGCAATATTCGCTACCGTCTGGATGGCATCAATATCATTGTTCCTTGTCGCTGATAAAAGTTGGGGTAGTATTGTTGATTGGCACGCGAAATGGACTTTTGTTAGCGCAATTATCATCGACGTAGCTTTCTTGGGGTATATTGTCTGGAATGAAAAACACGGAAAACTCGTGACATTTTTGTTTTTAGTCTTGGGGGGGATTATTAGCGCCCTAATTCTAACAAGACCAGAGCTTTTGTATAAAGAAGTAATTTTAGGCCACACCGGAAACAGCGTCGTCATGAATATTGGCCCGCTTTATTTTGCCTATATTGGATTCTTCGGCTTAATTGTCCCGGTCGTCGTTTTCTCTCTCTTGAAACAATTTTACGAAACGAAAAAGTCCAAAAAGCGTTACAGCGATTTAATTATCATGTCAAGCTTCGGAATCTCAAGCGTCGTAGTTCTAGTTGCTAATTTAATCCTTCCACTTATGGGAAACTGGGGATTGATTTGGCTTGGGCCTCTCGCTCTTTCAATGACTATCCTCGCTTTCTATTATACGATTTTAAGATATCAAGTTCTCGATTTAACTTCAATTTGGCTAAAATTCTTTTCTTATGTCGTAGTCATCACCTCCTTCGCCATCGTTTATATGATAATTTTCTCGCTCATTTTTTCCGCCCTCTTCCGAGGTTCTACTCCTTCAATTGAAGTTATAATCCTTAACTTTATCATGGTTATAATCTTCTTAGTATTAATCCCCTCAATTAACGAAATCAGTATCTCGATTCGAAAATTAATTAACAGTAACACTGTAGAAAAGAAAGAAGAAAAGACTAGATAATGGATAAGAAATCAGCAAAAAACCCTAAACTCGTCATCCTGCTTTCGGTAAACGCGGCTGCGATTTTGGTTGCCGGCATCCTAATTTCTAGTGCAATCTGGTTCAATGGTGGAGTAGAATTCCGAGCCGTCGGCGAACGCTCCGATATTGTGGATGAGGAAACTAGCGAATTAGAGCTCCTAGAGTCAGTCTCCGATGCTGAAGTTTCTGTTTCCGAACAGGTCTACGTAACCGGGAATGACGATTATATTTCTACGTCGAGTCACGAATACGATAATTCCGAAGTTCCCGCCGGCGAACTATGGAACGAAAGCAATATAACTATCTATGCAACACCTGATATCGATATTTGTGTCGGCGGAAACCTTTCTGACCTTGGCGAAATGTACTGGCAAACAACCAACGCCGACGTTATAGAGGGTTTTTATAATTCTTCTAGAACCTGGCTCGGATTCAATAATGATACTTGTAAATATCCTGTAGTAAAAGGCTATGGAACGACTACGATAACCGCCGGTACTTATGATGGTCTAAGAAAAGACTCAATAACCGTGAATGTCGTCGAACCTCCCGCCGAACAATGGAGACACGAGGTCTTAACTCTCGTTAATAAAATCCGTATTAAAAACAACCTAGAACAGCTTGCTTGGGGAGAAACCTGCGAAGAGGCCGCAAACATCCGAGCGAATGAAACCAAAACCCTCTATAGTCATACTCGACCCGATGGGACTAGCTGGTCTACCGTTTGTCCTGCTCCAGGTTCTGGTGGAATTAGTGGCGAGAACCTCGCAATTGGGAATGCGGCCGTCTCCCCAGCTTCTGTCGTCGCACTCTGGATGGGGTCAGAAACCCACCGCGCTAATATCCTAAACCCTGACTATACGAAACTTGCTGTCGGCTTTGATTTCGATATCGATTCCGACTATCGAACATACTGGTCTCAATTCTTTAGTACTTATTAAGATTTTTTATAATAATGATTTTCTATTTCAGTCCCGAGCTTCTTTATATCGCGAAATGAAACTTTATTTGTCATAACAACAATAATGAAATGTCTGTTCTCTTCCGGAAATTCAACAATTGCCGAATCGTGATAAATATTCCAAAACTTATCTTCAGAATTGTAATCCCAGCCAACCTTATTATAAACTTTAGCTTTCGAAAAACCACTAGGCAAACCTTGCCTCCAATCATACTCAGTTGCAGGTTGATTCAAGAACGAATCTTTCATTTTTTCGACCAATGCCTCATCCGTGATATCAGAATGATAATAATATATTTTCATCATTTTCATGACATCTTTCGGATTCGACGACAGTTTTGAAATTGTCGAATCTTTAATGCCGAAATCGTTTTCCAAAATTTTATCAAGTTTAGTCTGGCCAATCTTCTTCCAAATCGTCTCCGCGCAGACCGAATTCGATTCTCGAATCGCTAAGTCCAAACATTCCAATATCGTTTTGCCAGTCGTCCCCGCTTTTTCGTCTGATTTCCATTCCCCATTTTGAATCCTGCGATATCCTTCATAAACTACGAACAATTTATATATAGAGGCCGTACCATAATCATCCTCAGGATGATAAGAGCCGATCGTTTCATCTCTGTCCAAATCATAAATTAATACACTTTTTCTTCCCCCAGTACTCTTTACCCAAGAATCAATGACGGATTGAAAATCTATTCTTTCATATTTCGCCTCTGTTTTTGCGGAATTTTCGGACGCGCCTTCTTCTGTATTTTCAGTAGATATAGAACTGTCCGATTCTTCGGTTCTTTCTGTCGTAGACGGAGCAATCATTACTCCAAGGATAATCGACAATGTAATTGTCAGAACAGCAAAAAGTAGGGATAAGACAACCGGGGAATTTCGTCTTCTTACGGATGGACCGATATCAATCTGTTTAAGAACCATTCCGCCTCCTCTTTATCTAATAGCCCAGTTTTCATATCATTGTCATAAGCCGTCGGGAAAATCTTAGTTTGTAGTAATTTCCCATTATAGAAATAGTGTCCCAGAACGAGACTCCTCGTCGTTCCTGGCCACCAAACCTGGTCGAAGAATAAATTACCGAGCCCATAATAAATTACTCCATCCCCATACAATTCAAAAGTTTGAGGTTGGTGCGCCGAGGTCCCGACAACCATATCCGCTCCGAGATCGATTAAATGCCGAAAGAACCCGACCTGGTCCCCTGCCGAAGAGTTCGCGTAATCGCAAGTCGCATCCTCGGTTTTAGAGACATACGCACTACATTCATAGTACTGGACATCGACTATAACAAAATCTCCTCGCTCCTTTGCTGAATTAATTTCCGAAACTGCATTTTCTTCATAATATTGGTTTGCCCCCGGCGTATCGCCATGTGTTGCTCCTCCGGTAGACTGATTGTAGGCTAAAAACGTAATCCCAGTATTTTTCTCATTAATCTCTAGTGGTCTTGAAGCTTCTTCTGAATTTTTTCCGCCCCCAACAACTTGAATCCCTAACGAGTCGTAAGTATCAATCGTGTCGATTGCTGACTGATTCCCGCAGTCTTGATTATGGTTCCCGGTTAATTCCACAATATCTAACCCGATTGAAGTTAAAGTATTTATGAATCGTTTATCCGAACAGATATTTTTCGAATTAGCCGAATCTGAAAATGACGATTCGTTAGAGGTATGCGTTAAATCAAAACCAGAAAGAAAATCAGAAATTTTCTTCGAAAAGAAAGTTGCATCCCCGGAAACTTCGCTTAGCTTCTGATTCATCCCTCGACTCAACGCCGTAACCCCAGTTTGCGCAAAAGTCAAAACTGAAGCCTCATCCGGAAAAGTCTTTTTAAATTCTGATTCAACCAACGGAGCAATTTCCTCGTCAAATTTCTCCGACTCAAAAATAATTTTCCTAAATTTTGCCCCAGATTTAAAATCATCTAAATAATATTTGCCGTTAATCGATAATAATTTTTTACTAAAATCTAGTTCTGAAACCGGAATCCACTCGTATTCTTCTTCCGAGATCTCTTCGATATCACTTTTTTCATCGTAAAAATCTCCAACCGGAACCGAAATCTGGTATAAATACTCGCCGTCATTAATTTCGCCTAGAGTTTCGCTTTCTTCCGCCCGAATCGTTACGTCTTTACTCAAAGTAATTTCGTCAGTAAAAATCTGATTTAAAGCCGCTAACTCTTCCTCGTTTAAACTTTCGTCGTAATGTACGACCCCAGGAACAAAGAACAACCCAGTCTTAGTGAAGAATTGGATTCCTAAAAACACAACTAAAAAAACTAAGAGAAAAATAACCGCACGGTTCAATAAGAAATTATTTCGATTTCTTTTCCTACGGGCCATACAATCATTATATGATATAATTACTTCATGTTCAAGTGGGCAAACTGGTTCGGGGGCAACGAGGCTGAGAAAGAAATTTTTTCTCCAAACAAAAAAATAAAATGTCGTTTTATCCTACGTTCCGGAAAAATCTTCTACATGATAAAGAAAAACGACGAAATCGTCGTAAATGAATCCGGTCTCGGCTTTTTAATTTGCGGAGAAAACCCGCTAAAAGACAACTTCTATCTCATCAGAACTCAGACTAAAACTCATAAAGAAACCTTCGAGATGCTCTGGGGTGAGGATAGATTTATCAAGAACAATTATGAGGAAGCCGTTTTTTACCTCTCTGAGAAAAAAGAACCAAGAAGGATTTTTACGCTTCGTTTCCGAATCTTTGACGACGGCGTCGCTTTTCGCTACGAAATCCCCGCCCAGCCAAAATTCCGTCAAATCTCAATAAAAGACGAATTAACAGAATTCAATATTAACAATGATTCCCTCGCTTGGAAAATCCCCGCTTATCAGCCCGATCGTTACGAATATAATTATGAAAAATGCCAAGTTAAGGATTTAAGATCGTTCGTCCATACCCCGCTAACGCTAAAAACCGAAAATGGTTATTATCTCGCAATCCACGAAGCAGCTCTTTATAATTATGGCTCAATGACTTTAAAACTAAATGAAGATGGAAAACTAAAATCCGATATAACTCCGTTGTCCGATGGAACTCGTGCCCACGTCGAACTCCCATTCGAAACTCCTTGGCGCTTAATCATGATAGGAGACTCCGCTATTGAATTAACAAAAAATCGCCTAATTTACGCCCTAAACGATCCCCCAAAAGAAAACTTCAGCTGGGTTAAAACGATAAAATTTATCGGGATTTGGTGGGCAATGTATGTTGGCGAATGGACCTGGGCTCCCGGCGAACGCCATGGCGCGACAACAGAACATGCGAAAGAATATATTGATTCGGCTGTTCGGCTCGGAATTTCCGGACTCCTGATCGAGGGCTGGAATGAAGGATGGGAAGGCGATTGGCTCGAAAACGGCATTAATAACAGTTTTACGATTTCTACTCCGGACTTCGACCTCGAAGAAGTAACTAGATATGCTAGACGTAATAAAATCGAAATTATCGGTCATCACGAGACCGTCGGTTTCATCGACAACTACGAACGCCAGCTAGAATCCGCCTATGACTATTACGCCAGGAACGGCATCCATTACATAAAAACTGGTTATGCCGGAAGCATGATGTTAATAAACGGACGACGCGAATACCATCATTCCCAACTCGGCGTAAACCATTACCAAAAAACCGTCGAACTCGCTTCGAAAAAACATATCTGTCTAGACATCCACGAACCAATCAAAGGTACTGGAATCGAAAGAACCTGGCCAAATCTCCTCTCTAGAGAAGGTGCTCGCGGGCAAGAATACGAAGGCGGGGCCTTGAGCCCTTCCCATGCCTGTTTTCTACCATATACACGATTATTGTCGGGCGGGATGGATTACACTAGCGGAATTTTCGACCTCGCAAACAACGTAAAACGTATCGCAACAACGCTCGCCCGCCAACTTGCTTACTTTATTACCATTTATTCCGGAATGAGCATGGCTTCCGATCGCCCATTTATCTACGAAGAACAATTCAGAACAGAGTTCAATTTTATCAAATCTGTTCCGACAAATTTTGAAAAAACTGTACCTCTAGCTGGAGAAATTGGCGAATATTATATTGTTGCAAGAAAAGACCGTGATTCCGAAGACTGGTATCTTGGCGGAGTAACTAATGAAGATAGTCGGCGCATTAATCTTAGCCTGGATTTTCTAGATAATGAAGAATACGAAGCCGAAATTTTCTCCGATGGCAAGAATTCTCACTACCGCGATAATCAATTTGAAATAGTCCATGAAAAAACTAAACTAAAAAAATCCGATTCCCTAAACCTATATTTAGCTCCGGGAGGCGGATTCGCTATTCACCTCAAAAAACTTTAATTTTAACTATTCCGAAACTGCTTTTATCAATAACCGATGTGTCGCGTCTCCCCCATCCAGTAATTCTCCCGCACAAGTCATAATAATAATCGTGTCTTTTTCGGTACTCGATAAAATTTCACTCATACTGATCTTTGCTTTTTCGAGCATATCTATCGAAGTGACGCGGTAGCTTTTGTCATCATATTTGAGCATCTCATTTAATTTGACTTTATGAAGCTCCTTAAACACGGTAGTTGAATGCCCAATTAGAAACGTTTTATTCTCTGCATTTGAAAAACTCCCGACGATTGTATCTGGTGTATCTAATTTCCCATCCCTTAGCTCTAAAGTCGTGACATCCGAAACTAAACCAATACTCGGGATAGTTAATTTTGACGAAATCTCATACTGAACCGCTTCCGCCGGCCTAAGACCAATTATGAGATAAACCGCAAAAAACAGGAAATATAATCCTACAAAAACGGTTTTTGGACTCAACTTTCGTTTAAGCTCCACACTCTCCTCCTTGAAACCATTTTATCATAAACATTTTTAAAAATATACTATTTTTTTGAAAAATCTTATGTTAAAATAAAATTATGATTAGTCAGAACGAGGTGATTTTTAAATTAAATAAAATATCTACATTATCAACAATAACACTCATTATATTAACGCTTTTGTTGTTGATGATCCTAACTTCAGAGTCAGCAGTCGCTGATATTCCTCTAGTTTCCGACATCCAACTCTCTGTCCCAATCTCTTGCAACATGACTAGCACAGTAGATACGGCTCATAACGCGATAATCCCAAACGGAACGTATGAAGCAGATATTGGACAAACAACCCTGAAAGTCCTTTGTAATGATTCTGAAGGTTTTTCGATCTACGCTATTGGCTATACTGGAGAAACTTATGGTACGACGACACTGGTCGGACAAAACCAAGGCGGAGTAATTAATACTGGAACTAATACTTCAAGCGGAGATTCGTCTTGGGCTATGAAATTGACTAAAGTCACAGATACTTCAGAAGCCTATCAACCAAACAACCTAACAATCACAAACTCTTTTGATGATTATCATATTGTCCCGAGTAGTTATACTCAGGTAGCTAGCTATACTTCTTCTACCGACGCAACTCTGGGCTCTAAGTTAAGAGCAACTTATGTCGTCTATGCTTCAGGAACTCAGCTTGCGGATACGTATAATGGAAAGGTTAAATACACATTAGTGCATCCGTATGACGCGGGAGCTCCTCCCCAACCAGTAGTTACAAATTCCGGGTATATCAGTTATAACCCTAACGCGAGCGGAGTAACTGATTCTATGGGGGATCAGAGTATTTCAAGTACGGACGCGTCAGCTAAGCTTTGGGCAACCAATTTCAGGCGACAAGGATACGGCTTTGCCGGATGGAGCGACCAATTTGATTATGACTTAAATAGCAGTAACAACACAGGGCATATCTATGGGCCCAATGAGACAATTACTTTTACTGCCGGACAATATTCCGGGGATAATCCAGGGCTCTCACTTTACGCTGTCTGGGTTAAGTCAGCCGGTAATCTCCAAGGTTGGACTGGATGTTCTAGCCTTGAACCCGGAAAAGTTACTGCTTTAACCGATACGCGAGATAACGATACTTATGCTGTAGCAAAATTATCTGACGGCAAATGCTGGATGATAGAAAACTTAAGACTAGACACGGCAAATTCATTAGATAAAACAAAATCTAGTACCGGGAATTATGGTGGAAAATTTTCGGGACTAGCCGATCCGGAAATGAATAGTCTTAATGGGACTACCCCAGTAGTGGCAAATAGTAGATACAAATCTGATGGCTCTGGCGATGAGTATGATACTACCCTCGGAACCTTGACAGATATAGGTACAGAAATCTCTCCAGCATATAGAATGCCCAGATACCGTAATGACAATACCAGTACCGACAGTAATCTAAGCCCCAATATAAATGTAGCTAATATGACTAGTATAGACCAAAATATCTATAGTTATGGTAATTACTACTCCTGGCATGCCGCCATAGCTGATACTACCCCATATACACAAAATAACACTAACGTGAATACCTCCCTTTGTCCTTTAGGATGGAGGCTACCGAAAGGAGGGAACAAGTCTAACGAAGCCAATAATGAAATTTGGGGCCTAGTAGTAAATGGGATAAATGGAGGAACTAAGCCGGCTAACTATAGCAGTCAAAATCCATACTATACCGGAGTCGCCGAAGCTGGTCCAGTAGATGAAAAAATTAGAACTTGGCCAAACAACTTTGTCCATTCAGGATTTACTGGATCTAACCGAGGGGCTCGCGGATACTACTGGTCTTCCGCTACATACGACGGTAGTGGCGCATATACGCTACGTTTCTATAATTCAACTGTATATCCAGGGACATATTTCAATAATAAGTACGGTGGTAGCACTATTCGTTGTGTCACTGGCTCTTAATATTTATAAGTTTCGATACTCGCAAAATCAATAAACACAAAAAACCATCAAAAATAAAATGAATAATTATTCTCCCCCCAAAAAATCCTACTTTAGATATCCCCAAACCACCCCATCTGCCGTATCTTCTAACTTGATCCCTTTATTTCCCAATTCTTCCCGAATTTCATCCGCTCGCTCGAAATCTCGCCTCGCTCTCGCCTCTTCCCGTTCTGAAATAAGCACGTACAAAACTTCCGCAATATCAGGGGTATCTTCGATTAACCTAAGCCCGAACAACTCATCTACCTTCCTCCAATCAGAAAGCGATAATTCCGCACCATCAATAAACTTACACGCCTCCGCCGAATTAAGATTATCATTGACCGCCTCTAAGATCCGCGAAAATACTTTCGGCTCACCAGAAACTTCTCTCTGGTAACATTCCGCAATCCGATTTCGCCAATTCATTCTTCGATTCCGTGCCGATTCTAGCC
>JAFOHW010000019.1 GCA_017421685.1 Candidatus Saccharimonadota bacterium
CTCGGGTCGCTACTTATAGGGACGTTAACTGCGCGGACTCTAGCGATTTTACACAATAAGCCTCTTTATGCGGTTCATCATTTAAAGTCGCATGTTTACGCTAACTGGGTTGGCGAGAGTGTTAAACCTTCCTTCCCTTTGTTGGCGTTAGTTATTTCTGGGGGACATACGCAGATTTTATATATGCCGGGGCACAATCAATTCAAAATTATTGGGACTACAAGGGATGATGCGGTTGGAGAATGCTTTGATAAGATAGCAAAAATTTTAGGTTTACCATATCCTGGAGGGCCATCAATATCTAAGGTCGCTAGTAGTGGTTCTCTGAAATATTCTTTTCCGAAGCCAAAGGTCGAGGGATTGGATTTTTCGTTTTCTGGTTTAAAGACAGCGGTTTTGCGGACGGTACAGAAGGAGCTAGGTTTACCGATTTCGCACCCGAGCCATGATTTAAATAATCATCTCTCCCCTAAACAAGTAGCTGATTTTTCAGCATCATTTCAAAGGACAGCGGTAGATGTTTTGATTGAAAAAATAAAAATGGCACTCAGAGAATATCCAGAGGTAAAATCGGTAGTTTTCGCAGGGGGGGTTAGTGCGAATCAGGAACTGCGTCGGACGGCCTTATCCGAGCCGGATTTTTCGGGGGTTGAGATATTCTTTCCTGAACCTTCCCTGTCTGGAGATAATGGAGTTATGGTTGCAGTAGCTTGTTATTATGAAATTTTAGCCGGAGTTAAACCGACTGATCCTTATTCTCTTAATATCTACCCGAGAATTTCGATTGAATCTTAGAGTTTTTTGAGAAGTTTAGGGGTTAGGTAGCGCATAATTTTTCTGGCTAATATAAAGATAATGAAAGCCGTGATGATGAGAATTGTCGGAAAGAGGAGTTTTTCTAGGGGGAGGATGGTAAAGTCGAGGAAGTTGCGGAAGAATGGAACGAGGAAGGCGATAGCGAAGATACTAAAGATTGAGGCAAGAAGGGTTGCGCGAAGGGGGTTTAGAGGTTTTGAAATCCAGTAAATAAGTCCGAAATCGATGGTAAAAGTGACTAGGGCGGAAATTGTCACGAGTTCGGGACGAGTAAAGTTATTCATAGCGCCGACGATTGCGAGGATAAGGATAGCAATAGAGACAGTTATACCTACAGGAACAGAATACTGGAGAATATTTTTAACAAATTTGTTTTTTATTCGTTTTGTGTTAGATTCTAGAGCTAGAATAACGCCCGGGAAACCGATGCAAGCAAAATTCAGAAGAGACATTTCGATTGGAGCGAAAGGATATTCGAAGGGGAGGACGGTAAAGAGAACCGCGAGAATAGTTGCATAAGTCGTTTTAGAAAGGAAGAGGGTAGCGGAGCGTTCGAGATTATTGATGGACTGGCGACCTTCGGCGATTATGTCAGGGACGCTAGAGAAATCAGAATTTAAAAGGACTAATTTTGCAGAGCGACGGGCAGCGTCGGAACCTTCGCCGATAGCAATAGAACAGTCGGCCTCTTTCATAGCAAGAATATCGTTTACCCCGTCTCCGGTCATAGCAACGGTTTTTCCCTGTTTTTTCAAAGCAAGGACGAGGGATTTCTTCTGAGATGGCTTCACTCTTGTAAAAATGTTATTTTCAGAGACGATTTTTTTGTAATCTATCGGGGATTTTAGAGATGAGAGATCAATAGCTCTAGGATTTTCGATCCCGACTTTTTCGGCGATTTTTTTAACGGTTCTCAGGTTGTCGCCAGAGATAATATTGACTTCGACATCGTTTTCTTTAAAGAAGTTAATGATTTCTTTAGCGTCCTTTCGGAGCTCGTCTTCGAGGAGGGCGAAACCGAGGATGTCGCCGTTTTTGGTCACAGCGAGAACCCGATAGTCATCAGATAAGGCCTTAATTTCTTTAGGGATATCTTTTTTGTCCAAAATAATTTCAGGCGCGCCTAAGAGGTAGGTAAAGTTTTTAGTTTTTACGCCAGAGTATTTCCTGTCGGAGGAAAAGGGGATGATTTCCTGAATTTCTTCTATGGGCGTAAAATTGGCCTTTTTTAGGAGTTTTTGCTTCAAAGCAATACTTGTTGCATTATTAGTCGTCTCAGAGCTCAGAATAAGCTTAAGCGCGTTCTCAAGGGCATTTTTTGTTCCACCTTCTACAGGAATGAGATCTTTGACCGTCATCTTCCCAGTCGTCAGAGTTCCGGTTTTGTCTAAAGCTATACAATCCACTCGGGCGAGTGTCTCAATAGAATAGAGGTCTTGGACGAGAATTTTTTTTCGACTAAGCCGGATGGTCGCGAGGGCAAGGATGGAAGAAGTTAAAAGAATGAGTCCTTCTGGAATCATATTAATAAGTCCAGCGACGGTAGAAGTTACAGCTATTTCAGGGGTCGTACCGGGAACACGAAAGCGAGCCCAGAGAAGAAGGGCGCCAACGGGGATAAGCGTAAAAGAGATGTATTTTACAATTTTATTCATGATGCTGAAGAGTTTCGAGTCGGCAGTTTTAATGACATGAGCAGAAGACTCGAGTTTATTGATGAAGTTTTCTTCCCCAACGGCGGTTGCAGTCGCTTTACAGGTTCCAGAGACGATGAAACTCCCCGAGATGAGCTTTTCGCCGGGCTTTTTCGGGATGTTATCTTGTTCGCCAGTAATAAAGGCTTCGTTCACCTCGACGGTTCCCTGTTTTATTTCGCTATCGACAATAACTTGGTCACCGAGGGAATAAACTAAGAGGTCGCCTTCGACGATTTCGTCTTGGGGGATTTGACGAGTTTTTCCGGCTCTTATAACGGTCGGGTTCTGTTCAGCGAGGAGGCGCATTTTGTCAATAGTTCTTTTTGCGCGGATTTCATTTATGATACTGATTAGGGTATTTGCGATAGCGATAAGAACAAAAAGGAGGTTTTTATAGGAATGGACGGAGATAATCATGAGGGCAAGAACGAGATTTACGAGATTAAAAATCGTAAAAGTGTTTCTTAGGATGATTTTTTTAACTGAATCAGAATTCCGGCGCGGGGCACGGTTTACTTTTCCCTGCTTTCGCTTTCTCGAGACTTCTTCCTCGGTTAAACCAGTTAAGTTCATAGAGATATTGTAGCACAAATAAGACTAACTATGGATTACATGGGGCGAGATTTTGATTTTAGTTTGTGACGCTTTAATGATTTTTTATTTTACTCAGGAATTTGTGGAGGTAGAAAAATGGTCGATTAATCGGGAGTTCATAAGAGCCAATAAGTTCAACAACGTGTCCGCCGAAGCCTTTCTTAAATCCGTAGATACCGTAGTCTTTGGAGTTTTTATCGGGGAGACCGCGGATACCATAGAAGTTATACCGTTTAAACCTGTTTTCGGAGGCATATTTTATCATATGCCACTGGATTAGATATTGGGCGTCGTAATCGCGCATGTATTTTTTATCGGAGCCGGAAAAAAGATAGATGATTTCGTCGCCATAAAGCATAAACATGGCAGAAGATAGGGGGGTTGTTTTTCCATCAATCTCGGTTTCGGCGAGAAGAAATTCAACTTCACCTTTTTCGTGGAAAAGATCATACATGTTTTCATAGTAACTAAGCGGACGATCGTTAAAATTACGGCGTTGGCTGGTTATTTCAGTAATTTCTTTGAACTCACTTAATTCATCGCGATTCAGCTTACGAACTTTAACACCTTTTCGCTCGGCTTTACGGACAAGATTCCTAGTATTTTGTTTAAAATTCTTAAAGATCTCATCTGGAGTTTTTTTATCTAAGTCCATGACGAAGAGGTATTTCGGCTGGCTTGGATTCTTTATTTCTTTAAAACCTAGATTTAATAGATTATTTTTCGCTTTTTGATGATTAAAACCGTTTTCTACAATTTTGCCATCACGATCACGCTGAGTAAGTTCATAATATGGGTCGATATGGAGAACGTAGCCGTTATGAGACTTAATATAGTTTCTTAGATTTTTAAAGAAGAAATTCGTTAGTTTTGTGTCTTCAAGATCTAACAGAGGTCCTCCAGGGGCGATAAAAATTGATTTCCCAAGAAAAGTTGGTTTTGCAACAATCATGGAGGCAGTTTTTAATTCATCGTTCTCTTTCACACCGAAATAATAAACTGTCCACCCATCTTTTTCCCTTAGTTTTGCGATTTCAGGGGTTTGAGTAAAGGATCTGTATGGGTTCTTTTTAGCAAATTTCACAAATTCTGATTCTTCTAAAGTAGTGAATTTCATAAGCTGATTATAGCATAAACGGGAGCTAGTGGATTAGTCGGTTTATTTTTCGAAAGATTGAATAGAGTTTATATCTTATGGGGTTTAAAATAATATCGTAAGTTCCAGCATGTTTTACCTCGTAGCCGGCAAAAGTTTTCTTAAAATTCGTGAAACCCTTCCAGGGGTGATTATCGGGGGCGTCATCAGGAGCGATTCCCCAGAAATCGAAAAGTTCATATCCTAATTCTTTTGCATCGAGAATTAGTTTTATTGTCAAAATACCGGTTCCGTGGAGTTTTCGACCGAGGTCATTTTGAGCTCCTTGAAGATTGTAACGAGTTTTTCCATAGTCAAAAACCAAGCCGGAAGCAATGACTTCTCCCTCGTGCTTTAAGAGATAGAGAGTTGCGAAAGGTTGACTTAATTCGGTTTTTAGGTAATTTTCAGAAAAAGTATTAATTCCCTTTTTATCTGCGAGAGCTTTTTGGAGATCTAAAAGATATTCTATATCTTCAGGGTTTTTAGAAGTTTCGATTTTTAAGCCATTCTTTTCAGCATTCCGATAATATCTCAGGAGTCTCGAAGGGAGTTTATCCTTTAGCTCGTCGTCAGTTCCCTTTAGGTCTAGAACCCAGGTTTCTTTCGGATTTAGGTCTTTAGATTTTTTCGTATTATTCGGAAAATAGTTTTTTGCAGACTCGTCGGTTGGTTCGATTCTGATAAAAAAGGCCTTTTCTTTTTTTGCTAGATTTTTTAGGGATTTTAAGGCATTCTCAAAGCTTTTTTTATTCTCTGTTACGGGGCCGTAAGGAAGATATAGGTAATTTCCTAACGGAGTTGCCTTCAAAATGGCTAGATATTGATAGTCGCTCCCCTGTACCAGAAAGCTGGTTTCTCTTAAATCATCTTGGAGTTTCTTCCAATCTTCAGATTGTGTTATTGGGATATTCATTTTCATAATTATAACATGTCTAAATTCACGTATCCTTGGAACACGTGATTTTTTTTGACCAAAAAGTATTTATGGTTTATTTCTATTGACTGCTTATGTTTTTTATGGCATAAGCACAATTTCCGACTAGTTTTAGTTCCCTGTCGGATTTTTCAAAACTGAATTTTACCTCTGTTTTAGCGCAAACTTTATCGTTTTTAATTACGTTCTCGGTTGCTAAAACTACTCCCAACTACTGCCGGAATGCGGTAGCTGTTACTTTGATTTTAGCGCGAGCTTTTTCGTTTGTCAAGTTGGGTTGCCAGGAGTTCTGGTTGCTAGACATCAGGGAATTAGGTTCTTAAGGCTTATGGTTTTAGTGGAAAAGGTAGGGAATTAGTTGTTGAAAATTTTTTCGGCTCCAGTATGCTACAATTAAGGTATGGCTTATATTAGGAGGTTTAAAACTACTTCGGGGGCAACCGGGGTGCAGGTTTGTTATAAAGAGCAGGGAAAGGTCGTAAAGACCGTTCATGTTGGATCGGCGTCATCCGAAACTGCATTAAAAAAACTCCTCAGGAAAGCACAGGGAATTATCGATGGGGAAAAGAAGCCGTTATTTAATTTAGATAAGTTCAATAAATAAAAATTGCGCCCTCTGTGGCGCAATTTTTAGATTAGTTCGAGTTGTTGTTTAAGTCGTTCGATAAGCGCTTCTTTTTCTTTGATGCCGTCTTCGGTCTCTTTTACGAGGTGTCTTGGGGCTTTATCGACATAGTTTGGGTTCATCATCCGAGCATTAAGGGAATCGAGTTCGCGCCCAACAGAGAGAATCTTCTCGGTTAAAGTTTCTTTATATTCTTTTACGACTTTCTCTGGTACGTCCAGATACAATTCATGATTAGCAAGGGCTAAACGTAGGCCTCTCGGGGAACCGTTAAGATTAGAAATAGTAGGAACTTTCGTCAAGGTCTTAATCAGTAATTGGTTATCTTCGATAATACTGTCATTATCGTATAATAGCCCATATTTTTTCGCGTTATTGGTACCTGGAAGGAGGGCCTGTAAGGTCGTTCTGACTTCAGACACGATAGTTCTTATGCTTTCGAACTCCTCGGCCGAAATTTGGTCATATTCGAGTTTTTCGGGCCATTTTTCCGTAGCGATAAAACCTTCTGTCCAGCTTAGATTCTGCCAAATTACCTCAGTTACAAAGGGGGCGAAAGGATGGAGCGCAATAAGAAGAGTCTCTAAGGTTTTCTTTA
>JAFOHW010000020.1 GCA_017421685.1 Candidatus Saccharimonadota bacterium
AAATTTAAAGACGACCTAATCACAGCGTTAGTTAAAAAGTCTACCGTTCCGGCGCCAGAGATTTTAATTGACGACCAGGTCCGAGTAATTCGCGACGATATGACGAGAAACGCTGCTTCCCAAGGTTTAAGCTTTGAGGAATTCTTGACAAGGAACAATGAGACGCTTGAAAACTGGGAAAAGGAAGCACGAAAAATTGCAGAAACTCGTGTCAAGGCTTCATTGGCCCTACAAACTTTAGCGGTAGAGAAGAAGATTACGGTCTCGGACGAACTAGTGAGCGCAAAACTTACGGAGCTTCGAGATGTCTATAAGAAATCTCCAGAAGCCTTAAAAAGCTTAAAGGATCCTAACGTAAAGATGGATATTAAGAATCGCATGATTATGGAGGCGACGTTAGATTTCTTAGTAAAAGAGAATAGCTAAGATTTCAATATAAAAATAGCGCTAGTTTTAGTGCTATTTTTATAGACTTTTTAGGGTAAGTGTGTTATAATACGGTTAAGAGTTTCATCTGGTTTGTGATTGCTGTGAACAAATCAGAAATATTACAGACGCTATATATAGAGTTTTTAGGTGTTTTTTAGCCTTGTAAACGCTACATATAGCGTAGGATATATCACCATATATAATATGTAATAAAATAAGAGGAAATTTTAATGCCAACTATTAATCAGTTGATTCGTAAGCCTAGAAAAAAGGCTAACAAGAAATCGAAATCACCGGCGCTTGGCTCAATCGTCAACACGTTAAAGACTAAGCGTTATGAGAAAGCTTCGCCGTTAAAACGCGGAGTTTGTATTAAAGTTACGACTAAAACCCCAAAGAAGCCGAACTCGGCGATGCGAAAAGTTGCCCGTGTCCGTTTAACTAACGGTCAAGAGGTTTGGGCTTATATCGGCGGGGAAGGTCATAACTTACAGGAACACGCCGTTGTTCTAGTGCGCGGAGGTCGTGTCCCAGATCTTCCTGGTGTACGTTATCATATCGTACGCGGGACACTCGATTTACAAGGAGTTCAAGGACGTAAGCAAGGTCGTTCGAAATACGGCGCGAAGAAGGAGGATAAGTAATTATGCCACGCAAAACTACTAAATCTCTAACTCGTAAAGTTAATCCTGACCGCAAATATCAGTCGATTTTAGTTCAGAGATTAATTAACAAATCATTACTCGATGGAAAAAAACAGGTCGCCGAACGAGCAGTTTATTCTGCTATCGAAGGCGCCGCGAAAAAATTAAAATCCGAGAATCCGGTCGAGGTACTCGAAAAAGCGATTGCTAATATTTCGCCTGATTTCGAAGTTAAATCTCGCCGAGTCGGTGGAGCAAACTACCAAATCCCGTTCCCGATTTCGGGACATCGTCAGCTTCACTTTGCTTTCTCGTGGCTAGTACAATCAGCCCGAGCGCGAAGCGGAATGCCGTATGCGAGACGTCTAGAAGCGGAAATCGTTGATGCTTATAATGAGACTGGCGCTGCCTTCAAGAAGAAGGAAGATTGCCACCGCATGGCAGAAGCAAACCGTGCGTTTGCACACTTTGCGAGATAATATTTCGCTTTAGACTTTTCTTTACTAAGAAAAGTTCGGTTTAAGAAAAATAGGTCTTAGCTTAGGCCTATTTTTCTTTTTTGTCTCGCGTACTAGAAAATGTGTGTTATAATAGGCATAAGTAGAATTAGGAGGCAAAATAATGGTAAAGGTTGCGATTAACGGCTTCGGAAGAATTGGCCGGAACGCATTAAAAATATTACTAGATCGGCGAGACGTACAAGTTGTGGCGATAAATAGTCTTTCTGATGCGAAAACTTCGGCGTATCTTTTAAAACACGATTCGTCTTATGGGACTTATGATAAAAAAGTTTCGGCAGGAAAAAACTCGATCATTATTAATACGCGCGAAATTCCGCTTTTTTCCGAAAAAGATCCAGCTAATTTGCCATGGAAAAAGTTAGGTGTTGATGTCGTGATTGAGGCGACTGGAGCTTTTACGAAGCCAGAGGATGCTAAAATTCATTTAGCTTCCGGGGCGAAGAAGGTTGTTATTTCGGCGCCGGCGAAAGGTGAAGGGGCTAAAACGGTCGTGCTCGGGGTCAATGAAGAGATTGTTGAAAAAGACGATGTGATTATTTCAAACGCGTCTTGTACGACGAATTGTATCGCGCCGATTATGAAAGTACTCGAAGACGAATATGGCGTAGAAAAAGCGATGATGACGACGGTCCATTCATACACTGCTTCGCAAAGAATTCTTGACGCGGAAGCGAAAGACTTACGTGAGGGTCGTTCGGCGGGAGAAAATATCATACCAACTTCGACTGGGGCCTCGAAGGCGACAGCGCTAACGATCCCGAGTTTAAAAGATAAGTTCAATGGTCTTTCCGTCCGAGTTCCGACGCCAGTGGTTTCCTTGTCGGATATTACGGCAGTCCTAAAAAGAACCGTGACAAAGGAAGAACTCGTAAGTTTATTTAAGAAAGTCGCGAAAGAACCATATTACGAAGGAATCATTGGCGTAACGGAAGAGGAATTGGTGTCTTCGGACTTTATTGGTGATCCACATTCTTGTATCGTTGATCTGCCATTGATTGACGTGGTTTGTGGCGACATGGTAAAGATTGTGGCTTGGTATGATAATGAGTGGGGGTATTCTAATCGGCTAGTCGAGGTCGCGGTTGATTTTGGGAAAGGGATTTAATGGAAATCTTTATTGGCGCGGACTATCGAGGATTTGAGAAGAAGCAGAGACTGAAAGATTTTTTGGCTCAAAGTGGACACGAGGTAACCGACGAAGGCGCATATGAATACGTAGAGGGTGACGATTTTAACGATCCCGCAATAAAAGTAGCAAAATCCGTGCGAGAAAATCGAGGTTCGATAGGTATTTTAATTTGCGATTCGGCGCATGGGGTTACAGCTCAGGCAAATCGTTTTAAAGGTATTCGAGCCGCACATTGCAGTAATTCTGAATCGGCAAAATTAGCGCGCGAGCATGACGACGCAAACGTCTTGTGCCTTTCAGCTCATTTTGTGAGCGAAGAAGAGATGAAGGAAATCGTGAAAACTTTTATCGAAACAAGTTTTACAAATTTAGAGCGCCGAGTAAGGCGAATTAACCGTCTTGACGAAAGGGAAGACTATGATTAGAACAGTATCAATTGTGCCAGCAATCTTAACGGATAATAAACAGGATTTTCGTGCGCAAATTGAAAGGATTAATGTTTTTACTCGTAGAGCCCAAATCGACGTTACTGATGGGACTTTTGCGCCAACTCAAACCCTAGATATTACGAATATCTGGTGGCCAAGAAACTGGGAGGCTGATTTACATTTAATGGTCGCAAATCCCTCTGCCTATATTGACACGATTTTAAAATTAAGTCCGTCATTATGTATTTTACACGCTGAAGCTTATGAAGATTTAATTCCGACTTTCCAGGTTCTAAAAGACGCCGGGATAAAAGTCGGGGTTGCATTGCTACCTTCTACTTTCCCAGGTAACGTAAAACATTATATCGATGTCGCAGATCACGTTTTGATTTTTGCCGGACAACTAGGAGTCCAAGGTTCGCCAGCCGACTTAATGCAAATGGAAAAAATTCCGCTAATTCGAAATATGAAACCGGAAGTCGAGATTGGATGGGACGGTGGCGCAAATGCGACTAATGTACGAGCGCTAGCGCATGCAGATTTAGACGTAATCAACGTCGGTTCAGCAATTTCGCAAGCCGGGAATCCAGCCGAAGTGTTTCAAGAGTTAGTTTCGGAGATTGATAAAAACGGGGTCGTTCTATAAATGGCGCGAATCGTTTCGCTCGGGTCGGCCTTACAGGACGTTTATTTAATTGATCATGACGATTTAAAGGCGACTTCGATTGGCGAAGAGGCGATTTTTGGGAAAGTTCTAGTCGGTTCAAAAATCGATATTGATAGAATTTCTTATGAGGTTGGTGGCGGAGGGCTGAACTCAGCGATTACTTTTGCGAGACATGGACATGAAACAATTTTTATGGGGAATATTTCGCGAGACTCAGCAGGAAATGCGATAATAAAAGCCTTGGCCCGAGAAGGGATTGATGATAGCTACGTCAACTTTCTAGAAAGACGTTCAACTGGAACTTCAATTATTTTATTAGATGGACGAAGCGGGGAGAGGACAATTTTGACTTGTCGTGGGGCAAGTGAACAATTTGGGAATTTTTCTGAGCGCGACCTAGAGTTAATCCATCCAGATTGGCTATATGTTACAACTTTGCGCGGAGATTTAGATACATTAAAGCGGTTCTTCATAAAGGCAAAAGAACTTGGCGCAAAAATCATGTTTAACCCCGGAGTAAAAGAACTTGATGAGGTTAAGGGGTTAGCGAGACTTTTGAAATACGTTGATGTCTTAAATGTGAATAAAAACGAAGCGGGGAGGATGGTGCCAGGAACTCTACTGTCAGAATTACTATACCGACTCAACCATTATGTCGAGACGGTTATCATAACTGACGGACCAATGGGAGGAATTGCGGGGAACGGTTCGGAAGCGTATAGATTCGGGATTTATGAAGATAAGAAAGTTAAAGACGCAACTGGGGCTGGCGATGCTTTCGGTTCAGGATTCTTAGCAAAATTTGCTTCAGGAAAATCTTTCAGAAGCTCGTTAATTTTCGCCTCGGCGAATTCAACTTCCGTAGTCACCAAGCTCGGAGCGAATCGTGGTATACTAAATGGTACAGAGGCTTTACATCCTATGCCGATACAAAAATTATAAGGAGGAATATGCTGAAAACAGAAGAAGAATTACTGAAAAAATTATCTATCGCTGATCTCGAGCGCGCAAATGCTTATGCTAAGGATTTAGGTCGTGGTTTACAAATCGTACGCTCTTTTCCGCAGGGAGTAACGGTTTTTGGTTCGGCAAGACTTCCTCAAGACAATAAGTACTGCAAGATAGCTTATGAGCTGGGTGGTTTACTTGCCAAAAACGGACACGCCGTCGTGACTGGTGGTGGCCCCGGTATTATGGAAGCCGCTTCACGTGGCGCCTACGAAATTGGTGGTCGTACGATTGGTCTAAATATTACCTTGAAACACGAACAATTCCCAAATCCATATCTCACGGATTGTATCACTTTTGAATACTTCTTTGCTCGCAAAGTTTCGCTCGCTATGGCATCAAAAGTATTCGTCTTTTTCCCGGGTGGGTTCGGTACAATGGATGAGTTATCCGAGATTTTATGTTTGATGCAAGAGTCTAAAATGCCGAAGATGCCAGTTTTCTTGGTTGGGGGAGAATTTTGGAAAACTTTCGATAGAATTATCGGGGGCATGATGGGGATGAAGTTAATTAGC
>JAFOHW010000021.1 GCA_017421685.1 Candidatus Saccharimonadota bacterium
AAATACGCGAGGTTGGCTGGGATTACGAAACATGTTTCTCCCCATACCTTGAGACATTCTTTTGCAACGGATTTATTAATGAACGGGGCAGATTTACGTTCGGTCCAGTCGATGCTGGGACATGCGGATATTTCGACGACCCAGATTTATACACATGTTACAGATGCCCATCTAAAAGAAGTTCACGAAAAATTTCATTCGGAAACAAAATAGCTTATTCCATAATTGCTGGATCGAAGAGGCGAATTACGGTCGAGATAGTCGAAGGTTCGTTCGCGTCCGAACCGTACCAGCAGGCACGGATATAAAAATCATAGTAGGCGGACTGGGTAGCATTAAGATCTATATTGTCAATTTTTCTTGTATTTCCGGGGTCTTTTACGCCGATAATATAAATGCCTTCGGCTTGGTAAAGATTATAATCTGCAGTATCCTTATCTTTAACGAGGCTGTCGCTGTTTTCAATAGTTCCGTTCGATGCATAGACTAAGCGGGGATAGGTCGTGGCTTCTTTAAAGACCTCGTCCGAAAAGGACTTAACAACATCAACATCACCCTCCTTATCTCCGAGAGCACGAGGGTCGATAATGAAGGCTTTCTCCTTGACCCATGTATCACTATAAAGTTCCCCACAAGATGAGGGGGAGAATTGGAGAAAAGCGTTCTGGTTTGCGTTAGCGCTAGGTTCACTAAGATCAATAGCCTTTTCAGTGATAGTTTCCCAAATCTTTTGATATTTTTCACTAGCAGAGTTTCGATCGGCGATGTAAGAAGTTTGGATGAAGCGAAGAGCTTCGGCTTGGGTATCAATCTCTTCGCGAGTCAAAGTTGTTTCAAGGGCAGTTTGGGCGCTAGAAGTTCCCTCACTCATAACAGAGACAATAGCAACAGCGATCATGGAAAAAATACCTACGGCTAACATCACTTCGATAAGAGTGTCCCCTTTTCGATACTTCATATGCTTATTTTATCATGCTTTGGAAGAAATTAGCAAAAGTCAGCGTTATAATAAAAGCAATAATGAGAAAAGGACCGAAATAGATTTTTTTGTTTCGGGATTTTTTTACGTATGGGAGCATGATTAAGCAAGCAAGAATATTCGCAAGAAAGAGCGTAATTAGGGCGAGCCAGGGTTCGCCAAGAACAATTCCAATAATAACGCCGAGAATCCAGTCACCATCACCAACCCATTTCCCTTTCGAGATGAGATAAAGAACTAGATAAAGTCCGCCGAGAATAGCAACGGATGAGAGAATTGGAAAAATCCTCTCTGGCAAGTTATCAAATCCAGGGTTAATTCCCCATTCATTAAAAACTACGGTTAAAACTGCGAGAATAAGAGAAATGATCAGAAAAAGACTCGGGAGTTCACCATAAGTTCCGTCGTAGATAGCAAGGAAAGACAACGTCAAGACAAGAAGGAAAAGAAATATTATAGATAAAATACTAAATAGCGAGTAGTTCGCAGTAAAGTCGATTGTCGTGCCAATAGAAAAAAAGGCAAGTCCGACTCCGAGTTCAGAGAGAATTTCAGTCAGACCGATTTTTTTGTGACATTTTCGACATTTCCCTCTTAAAAAAACCCAGGAAAGAATCGGAATATTGTCGTACCATCTCAATTTATAACCACAACTTAAACAAACAGAGCGGGAGCCGAGGGATTTCTTCTTAGTCTCTTTTAAACGGAGCCTCCTAGCTTGACAACAAAGGAATGAGCCGAAGCAAGTTCCGACAATAAACAATAAAATAAGAAAAGCTATTCGCATATCTTAATTTTATCATAGAGCTATTGTTTTTTAATCGGAATATCTTATAATAAACATAAGGAGAAATATGGGAAGGAATAATTTTCAGCTTAAAAAAGGATTTACCATCATCGAAGTTTCGTTAGTTCTAGCGATTGGTGGGCTAATTTTCTTAATGGTTTTTGTTGCACTGCCAGGACTTCGGGCCTCGCAGAGAGATACGGACCGACGAGAAGACGTCACAAAATTCATAACCCAAGTCAAGAGCTATCAGAAGAATAACCGAGGAGCGTTACCGGGAGGAAGTGAAATGAGTGGTGGCGAAATTGAGGTAAATGGCTCAAATGCGAGTGGATCTAGCTCTACTTGGGGAGGGTTCTATAGTGAATATCTCGGAAATGATTTTATTGATCCAGATGGTGAACACTATAATCTAAAAGTTGTCGAGTGTGGGGGAGATACTGCAGATGCGGATTGTGGAGTAAATGTATCGGACGTTAATTTCCCTAATGACTATACAATGGTTGTAGTTTTACGAGGTTCTTGTAAGGGGGAGGGGACTGTCAGGACGTTAAATTCGAGGAAGTTAGCGGTTCTATATAAACTCGAAGGGGCTGGAACTTATTGTAGTAATACTTAGGCTTTGAAATGGTTTACTACTGAACTTAAAATTACGCCGTAATAAAGCTTAAAATCTTAGGCGGTCCTCTCGCTCGGGACGGGCGAGCTCCGGACCGTAAGATTTTAAGCTTTATCGGGTAATTTTAAATGTTCAGCAATAAATCATTTCAAAACCTCCTATTTAACAGATAAGTTAAGCAATTTAATGGGTTTGGTTTAAAAATACTCCCCCTTTTGGAGGAGTATTTTTTTGTTTAGTTCCCTTTTTACTGATCGTCGATACAGTAAATACCCGCGCCTTCGAGACGGTAGAGTACGGCGTAATGACGAGGTGTATCTTGCTCTACTTGTTCGCCTTTACATTTAGCACCAGTTACGATATAAATTGTGTGATCCATGTTTCCAGTCGGAACAGCATCGTTGGCGGTATCCACATCGTCCATTATTCTTAAGTTATAGAAAGTTCCATCCGGATCTTTGAAAGTGTTAGTAGTAGAATCCGTACCTGAGTTCATGTATCTTTGTACGAATTTACAGGCAGATGTAGAACAGTTTGAGCTAAGATCTTCTACGCCCGTCCACAAAGACGACGCTTCTGGCAAGTCTCCGTTACCAGTGTTCTGGTTGTTGGTTTGGTACTGGGTAAGCGATGTATCTACGCGCGATAGATCGTTACGGCGGGCGGTGTCACGCTGGGAGCGTTGTAACGCCGGAAGTGCGACGAAGACCATCAAGAAGATGAGGCCGGCGATCGCGAGTACGAGCACGACTTCGTTGATAGTGAAGCCCTTTTTACTATTAATATTGTCTTTTGCCATAAATAAATCCTTTCTAGATTTTATCCTTATGGTTATAATAACTTAATTATTTTTAAAAATCAAGAGTTTTAAACAGCTACATTGTTAACGAGAGAGTAGATCGGAAGGAGAGTACCACCAACAACGACACCGATGAGCCCGGCCATGATAACCATAAGAATTGGCTCGATCATAGTAGAGATACTGTTGATTTGTTCATCTAGTTCGTTTTCGTAAACTTGGGCGGCTTTTCCGAGCATTTCGTCGATTTTGCCAGATTCTTCTCCGATGCTGGCCATTTGAGGAACT
>JAFOHW010000022.1 GCA_017421685.1 Candidatus Saccharimonadota bacterium
AACATGAAAAATTTTAAAAAACAAGGTTGACAATGATTTCGCCTATGCTAAAATAGAATCAGATTCGGACCGAATCCGACGTTGAAAGAGGCCTGAATCGGGATGTGTGTAAAGGGTGGAGAGTGTAGAGTTGTTTTGGTTAAATTTGATTTGACCTTCCACCTAGAAAATTGAAAATGAGAATCCGCTGGTGATGGCGGATTTTTCGTTTTATTTAATTTATTATGCTATAATAATCGTATGAGGCTTTCGAAAAAAGTCGATCGTATTTTGGCTATTTCTGTAGTCGGTATATTTGTCTTGTTTTTTGGGTGCTTAATAAAGTTCAATTCAAAAAGTACTTTTGCGGAAGGAGAGGCTTTTACCTCCAATGAGGCAAAATTTGTGACTTTTTATGATAATGGAGAGAGATTGACGGTTAAGACTGACGCGAAGACGGTTGGCGAAGCGGTTTCTAGAGCGGGAATTATTGTGAATAGTGGAGATATTGTTGAACCAGAGGTATCTTCTGAGATAAATATGGACAATTTCTTTATTAATATATATAGAGCGAGGCCGGTTGTCGTTCAGGATGGGGCGGTCGATAAGTATATTATGACGGCGAGTTTTGATTATAAGACAATTATGAAAGAAGCAGGGGTTACGATTTATGATGGGGATGAGATTGAAATGACCCCAAATACGAACTTTCTAGAAAGTGGGGTCGCAAGCGTTTATCAGGTTAAAAGAAATGGAGGAAGAACGATTACAGTAGAAGAAGAGATTCCATTTACAGAGAGGACAGAGCAGGACCCGAGTTTGGAGCCGGAGACTTCGGAAGTAAGGCAGTTAGGGGAGGTTGGGACGAAGAGGATTTATTATAATGTTTTATATGTTGATGGGGTTGAGGTTTCTAGAGAAATGATTCGAGAAGAGGTGGTGCGTGAACCAGTAGAAAGGGTCGTTGCTGAGGGGCCAAAGAAACCGGTAACCCCTTCGGTGCGTCCGGGAACGGAAACTTGTGAGGAATGGGCTAGGGAAGCGGGGGTTTCGGAATATGATCTTCCGGCGGCGATTGATTTAATCTATCGAGAGAGTGGGTGTAGGGTTGACGCGACAAATGTTTATTCTGGGGCGTATGGAATTCCACAGGCTTTACCTGGGAACAAAATGGCTTCAGCAGGGGCGGATTGGGAGACTAACCCAATAACGCAGATTCGTTGGATGTCTGGATATGTGAATCGTTACGGGGGGTGGTATGGTGCGCTTAATTTCTGGTATGCGCATGGTTGGTACTAATAAAAGTTTAGGCCAGCATTGGCTAAAGAACCGGGCGATTTTAGAGGAAATTGCCGAGTTGGTAGCTGGCTCGGGTTTAGTTGGCGATTCGGTGGATTATACGGCCAATTCGAGCGCGTCTTTAAGTTCCGCAAAAACAGAGGTAGAGGCGTGTTTGGAGATTGGTCCGGGTTTAGGGACCTTGACCTCGTCTTTGCTTCGACGATTTAAGAAGGTTATTGCGGTTGAATTTGATAAGCGGTTAGCGGATAATTTACCAAAATCGTTTCCGGGAAAGAATCTAGAGGTTATTAATGGAGATATTTTAGATTTTGATTTTTCTTTGATTCCTCGGCCCTATGTCGTCGCAGGAAATATACCCTATTATATTACGAGTCCGATTATTGAGAAATTATTAACGGCGGAGAATTTGGCGGAGAGGATTGTACTATTGATCCAGAAGGAGGTAGCGGAGAGGATTACTTCAGACAAGGAGACGATGCTGTCCTTGTTCGTAAAAAATCGGGCGGAAGTCTTTCCTGGTCCAGTAGTTCTAAAAGGAGAGTTTACTCCTCCGCCGAAAGTTGATAGCCAGGTTATAATTTTAGAGCCACTAAAAAAATTGCGAGTTGCGGATGAAGTTTTTAAATTGATTCGAGTTGGGTTTTTGTCGCCCAGAAAGAAGCTGGTTCATAATTTAGCTAGCATAAAATCGAAAGAGGAGGTAGGGGAGATTTTTAGAGAATCGGGGATTAGTTTGGACTCTAGACCGGGAGATTTGAATTTAGAAGACTGGGAGAAGTTATATAATAAGATTTATAAATAGTTATTTATAAATCTTATTAAAATTAGCTACGGCAAAATTACGGCATAATAAAAATAAAAATCTTAGTCGGACCTCTCGCATGGGACGGGCATGCTCCGGTCCGTAAGATTTTTATTTTTATTTGGTAATTTTACATGTAGCAAAATTTAATAAGGTATTTAAAATAATCAATGTATACAAAATCTTTATAATCTAGGGAATAGTGGTATAATATAATTAATATGTTAGATGTGAAGTTTATAAGAGAAAATGCTGAATTAGTTCAGAAATCGGCAGAAGAAAAAGGCTATAAAATTAATGTTAAGGAGGTTTTAGAGCTTGATGATAAGCGAAAGAAAGAACTTTCGCAGGTTGAAGAGCTTAGGCGACAAAGAAACGAGATTGCTTCAAAAATGAAGGGTGGAAAGCCGTCTCCGGAGTTAATTGAAAAAGGAAAGAAAGTAAAAGACGAACTTTCTGGATTAGAAGCAAAATTAACAGAGGTAGAAGCGGAGTTTTCGAACGCGCTGAAGTCGGTTCCGAATATTATTTTCGAAGATGTTCCATTAGGGGGCGAAGAAGATTCGGTTGAGATAAAGGATTGGGGAGGAAAGAAGAAAGAAGGAGTTGACCATTTAGATTATGCGATTTCTCGTGATTGGGTTGATTTTGAGCGAGGGGCAAAAGTTGCGGGAACGAAATTTTATTATATTAAGAATGAATTGGCATTACTCGAAAACGCTTTGATCCAATTTGGCTTGAAGAAAGTTTTGGAAAAAGGTTTTACTTTTATTACGGTTCCTGATTTAGTCTCCTCGAAAGTCTTAGAGGGGACTGGGTTTAATCCACGAACCTCTGATCAGTCGGACGAGTATTTTATCGAAGGAGAGGACTTAGCTTTAATTGCGACAGCGGAGATTGCTTTGACCGGGTACCACATGAATGAAATTATTGATGAGAAAGAACTGCCTTTAATGTATGCTGGCCTTTCGGCCTGTTTCAGAAAGGAGGCAGGATCGGCCGGGAAGCATACGAGAGGCTTGTTTAGGGTTCATCAGTTTAATAAGTTAGAGATGTATATTTTCTGTTTACCAGAGAAATCAAAAGAGATGCACGAGATGATTCGGGAGACGGAAGAGGAGATTTGGCAAGAGCTTGGGATTCCGTATCGAGTAATTAATATTGCGGCGGGAGATCTTGGGTCGCCAGCGGCGAAGAAGTATGATATTGAATATTGGTCGCCAGTTGACCAGACTTATCGAGAGTTGACGAGCTGTTCGAACTGTACAGATTTTCAGGCAAGGAATCTGAATATCCGAGTCCGACGAGAAGATGGTTCGGTAGAAGTATTACATACTTTAAACGGAACGGCGGTGTCTTTAGCGCGAACGATGGTCGCGGTAATTGAGAATTATGCAGAAAAAGACGGAAAATTAAAAGTTCCGGAAGTCTTAAAGCCATATTTAAATAATAAAGAGGAGATCTAAAAATGATCGAAAAAATCGAAATTACAGGGCACGGATATAAAATTGACGATTTATTTAAGAAATATGTAGAGAAGAGGTTGGGGAAATTAGATAAATATCTTCCTAGAGGTTCGAAAAAAGACGTTGTCTTAAAGATGATTGTCAAGGAGATTGGGAAGAGCAAGGGGGAGAAGTATGAAATTTCAGTTGCGATGGATATTCCGGGCGGGAAGGTTATTGCGGCGAAAGATGAATGTACAAATGTTTTTGCGGGAGTTGATTTAATCGAAGCGAAATTGACCGGTCAGATTAGGCGTTACAAACTAGAAACTCAGCCCCATCGTCAGAAAAGGAGTTTGCGAAACCTCTTTATAAAGAGGAAATAATATGGTACAATAGGGGGAAATAATTCTGTTTGGAGGCTTATGGCGAAAAATACTGATAGTGGCGTGAAGGCCGAGACTAAAAAGCACGTAAAAAAGGTTAGAGTTAAGAAAGAGAAAAAACCGACCGATAAATTAGCGGATAGGACTGCTCTGACGAAATTTTTGCAAGGGGTTTTTGGGGATGCTCAGAAGAAAATTCTGAAAAAACTTTGGAAAAGAGCACAAGAAATCAATAGATTAGAGCCGAAATACGAAGCGATGAGCGACGAGGAGCTTGCGGAACAGTCAGAGATTTTTAAGGCTCGAATTCAGAAGGCCTTAAAACTTGCGAAAACTGAAGAAGGGATTAATAAAACCGGGAAAAAACGTCCGCCAGTTGATGATACGAAGATTTTGAATGAGCTTTTGCCGGAGGCTTTTGCGGTAGCTAGGGAAGCCTCGAAACGCGTTTTAGGGCTTCGACCTTATGACGTTCAGCTTATTGGGGGGATGGTTTTGCATGAAGGTACGGTTGCTGAAATGAAAACCGGAGAGGGCAAAACTTTAGTTGCGATGCTTCCGGCATATCTTAACGGTTTAACGGGACGAGGGGTACACATCGTTACGGTTAACGATTATCTTGCGCAACGTGATGCAGGCTGGAACGGTCCGATTTATGATTTTCTTGGACTTTCGGTTGGAGTTATTATAAACGAAGCTTCCTTTATTTATGATTCAGAATATGAAAATGATGAACATGCGGATGAGAGATTTTCGCATTTAAAACCTTGTACGCGTAAAGAAGCTTATGCGGCGGATGTGACTTATGGGACGAACAATGAGTTTGGGTTCGATTATTTACGTGACAACATGACGAGCGAAGTTCAGTATTTGAGGCAGAGAGAACTTAATTTTGCGATCGTGGATGAGGTTGACTCGATCTTGATTGATGAGGCGAGGACGCCATTAATTATTTCTGCGCCGGCAGGAGATAATCCGGAATCTTATTATCAGTTCGCGAAGGTTGCGGCGAGATTAACGCCAGAAGATTATGTTTTCGATGAGAAGAGGCGCTCGGTTACTTTGACTGACAAGGGAATCGAGAAGGTTCAAAATATTTTAGGCGTAGATAATTTGTATTCGACGAAGAACACGAGATTGGTTTATCATCTTGAGCAGGCGATTCGGGCGGAGATTATCTTTAAGCGTGATAAAGATTATGTGGTGACGAATTCAGGAGAAGTCATTATTGTCGATGAACATACTGGTCGCTTAATGCAAGGAAGACGTTATAATGAAGGTTTGCATCAGGCGATTGAGGCGAAAGAAGGGGTTGCGGTTAAGCAAGAATCAATGACGTTAGCGACGATTTCGTTCCAGAATTTCTTTAGGTTATATAAGAAATTATCAGGCATGACGGGTACGGCGTTTACGGAGGCGGAAGAGTTCCAACAGATTTACGCTTTAGACGTGATTCAGATTCCACCAAATAAGCCAATTGCTAGGATTGACAAAGACGATTTAATTTATAAGACGAAAGCTGGAAAGTTGAAGGCGATTGCGACGGAAATTAAAAAATATCATGACAGAGGTCAGCCAGTTCTGGTTGGGTCTGGGTCGATTGCGAATAATGAGGAAATTGCAAGGTATCTAGACCAATTTGAACTTCCATACGAAATTTTAAATGCGAAAAATAATGAGCGAGAGGCGGCAATTATTGCGAAGGCTGGCGAGAAGGGGGCGATTACCTTGGCAACGAATATGGCAGGGCGAGGTACGGACATTAAGTTGGGCGAAGGAGTCAAAGAACTAGGGGGTCTTGTTGTTATTGGGTCAGAGAGGCATGATTCAAGGCGAGTTGATAACCAGCTTCGCGGACGAGGTGGTCGTCAGGGAGATCCTGGAACGACACAGTTCTTCGTATCTTGCGAGGATGATTTAATGCGAATTTTCCAGGGTGACAGGGTTAAAATGTTGATGACGAGACTTGGGGTTGATGAGGATATGCCGATTCAGACACGTTCAATCTCGAAAACGCTAGAAGCGGCGCAGAAACGAATCGAAGGGTTTAACTTTGATTCACGAAAGAACGTTGTCCAGTATGATAACGTAATTAACCGCCACCGTAAAGTCGTTTACATGATTCGACGCAGAATCCTTGAAGGGGATGATATCTATCCAGAAATTCAGAGATTAATGAGAGATGAAACGAAGGCTTTAACGGAATTTTCATCGCGGGTTAATAAGAATTTTGATGAAGAATTTAAGGCGGTATTCAATTTCGACGATGACTTAATCCATGGGATTGGATTAAAGCGAAAAGAGAAAGAGCGAGAGAAATTAGCCTTAGAAGCGGTCGAGGAGGCATACCGTAAAAAAGAGGCGGAATTTGGCTCGGAGACGATGCGAAAGATTGAACGAGAGGTTTATCTTAAGGTTCTCGATACTTTATGGATGCAACATCTTGAGAATATGCAACATTTACGTGAAGGGATTCATTGGCGTTCGGTTGGACAAAGGGATCCGCTAGTAGAATATCGTTCAGAGTCACAGAAACTATTCGATGGTTTACAAAGAAACTTAAGAGAAGAAGTCTTAAAGATTCTGCTTTCGATTACGCCGGCCGAGGCGGTTTCCGAGAACGTCACAGATGGTGAAGAATATGAATCTGAGTTAACGAAGATGGCGGAGAGCCAGACGGAGCGGGGGGTTAACGAAATTTCGAAGGGCGAGAGGAATTTAGACTCGGAGTTTAAGAAAGAGGGGGTGCGAGGTTCTGTTTCTAAAACTAAAGCGGTCCCTAAGAGAAGTGGAACAAAGAAAAAAGCTGGTTCTAAATCAAAGCGAAAGAAATCGAAGGGTAAAAGAAAGTAGTCTTAGTCCATCGATGGAGGAATAGCTTTAGCGTTTATGATATAATAGCTAGATATATGAAACATTCAGTTGAAGAAATAACTTTAAAGAACGGTGCGAAAGGGCTTCTTATTGATATTCCTGGAGCGAGTGTAATGTCTACAAGGATTCAATTTCGGGCGGGGATGTTGTATGCGAAAAATAAAGAAGTCTATGAGATTCCGCATGTTGTTGAGCATTTATCTTTTGGTGCGAATGCGAAATTTAAAGACGAACAGTCTTTTGAGGCGGAATTCACTAAGAATGGAGCTTATCATAATGCTTGGACGAGCGATATTTCGGTTTGCTACGAGACAGAATGTGCGGATTTTGAATGGGAAAGAATTATGGATCTACAACGGGCTTCGATTTGCGAACCAAGGTTTAACGAAGAGGAACTCAAGTCCGAAAAAGCGAATGTTAAGTCTGAGTTGACTGGGTACATGAACGACTACTATCGGTTATTGTGGCCAAAAGTTCAACAGGCGGTCGGGGAAGATATCTTGGATTTGTCCGAGCGAATTAAGACGATTTCGAATATTGAACTAAAAGACATTCGAGAGCATTATAGGAGAACCCATACTGCAAAGAACATGATGTTTATTATTGCGGGGAAAATTAGGGGGCGAAAGCATAAGATTATGAAGATGTTGGAGAGTTGGGAGCTTAAAGAAGGGAAACGATTTGACATTCCGGTTACTGATCTTCATACGTCTGAGGCAGTTTCGATTAGGCGAAAAGATGCATCGAATATCACCTTTGGGTTTTCCTTGGTAACTCCGAGACATCTTGATCCGAGCGAAGTTTTTGCAATGAATTGTTTGAATCATATTTTAAACGGGACGATGAATTCAAAGATTTTTGGAGCGGCGCGAAAACGAGGCTTAGTTTATGGTATGGGGAGCTCAATTGCTTCGAATGCGCATAATTCGTATTGGGATTTTGATGGAGAGGTTAATGTTGAGAATGCAGAGGCGTTGTTTGAACTAATACAGACGGAATTAATGAAGACATTGAACGGAGAAATTCTAGACATGGACTTTTTAGCTGCAAAGTCATATGCTTTAGGACGTTTCCAGATGGGCGCACAGACGGTCGGTCAAATTGCGGATTATTATGCGGACCATTATTTTACGAATGAGACGGTTGAGCGATACGATAATATGCCGAATTTAATTAAATCGATTGATAAATTTAAGATGATTGAACTGGCGCGAGAATTTGCAGGAGCAGGAATTAAGGGATTCGCGTCGGTTTCTTCGACCGAAAAGGCGTTCATATCAGGATTAGAGTCTAGGTTGAATTTCTAATTAAATTTACTTCGACTCATGAATAGGCTTATTGGAATAACTCTTAGAATCTAAAATGTCTTAATGAGTTTTTGGAATTTTTCTCCACGATCGTAAACGTTTTTAAACATATCAAAAGAAGCGGCAGAGGGAGACATGAGAACAATGGTCTTTTTCTTTGGGTTTTTAGACACGTTCTCTTCGGCGAATTTTTTTGCGGTTTTTACGGCTTCTTCAAGAGATTCTTCAAGGACAAAACGATCATCTTTGTATCTTTTCATCAACTCATGACCGGATTCACCAATAAGAATAATGTTTTTTAGGTTTTTGGATTGTTCTAAAAGTTCGTAGATTTCGGGGAGATCGTCGTAATTAGTTTTATCGCGACCACCGAGAATTAAAACTACGGTATCTTCCGGGAAGGAATTAATTGCAACGCGGGTTGAGGCGGGATTAGTCGAAAAATTATCATCGTAGTATTTAACTCCGTTAATTTCTCGCAAGAATTCGAGACGATGAGGAAGACCTTTAAAGTTTTTTAGACCGGCAATAATTTCGGTTTTGTGCTCTCTTAAATATTCGTCTGGTGAGATATTTAAATAGCAGGCTACGGAGGTCAAAGCGGAAATACAATTTACCACATTATGTTCGCCGGGAATTGTAATAGCATTTTTAATATCCTCGGGAATTTCGAAAGGATAGGGAATTTTTTGAGCTTTTGAATTTTCGGCGATTTTGACGGATTCGGGATTATTTTTAAAATAAATACAGAAGTCATTTTCGGTTTGATATCTACAGATGTTGGCTTTTGCGTTTATGTAGTCATTGTAATCTTTGTGGACATTTAAATGATCTGGCTCGATAGTTCCGACGATGGCAATGTGGGGGGATTTTTTGAGATCCCAGAGTTGGAAACTGGACATTTCATAGATAACGACTGAATTTGAGTTTAATTTATCTAGAATTTCAAGCGCAGGGTTCCCAATGTTCCCCACAAGATAAGCGGTTTTTTCTTCGGCGTCGAGGAGGGATTTTATGAAAGAGCAAGTCGTTCCTTTTCCTTTTGTTGCGGTTACGCCGATGATTTTGCAGGGGCAATGGTCGAAAAAGTATCGAGTAATGGTCGATTCGTTTTCTAGCCCTAACGGAGGAATACTGGGACTTCGAAGAATCATATCATAAGATGAATAATCTTTTTTGGCGAATTCTTCTGGGGTCATGTTCTCGAATATATCACAGGAAGCATTAAACTTCTCTTTAAAATATTTTTCAGAGGCTTTGCCTTCTTTTCCATAACCTAACAATGCGATTTTCATAATAATTATTATACAATATATCACTAAATAGGGGAACTTAGAAATTTTATTTGACAAATAAGTAAATGCGTGGCATAATGGTTAAATAGTTTGTCCATGGGAATACAGGGATAAAAGTACTTTACATGAAGGGAGAATTATCATGGTTGGGTTTGACTACAAAACGCTCAAGGTCATGGTCATGGATGAGGGATATAGCTTTGCTGATTTCGAAGCGGAGTTTGGCTACTCTGAAGAAGAGATGCGCAAGGTTGTTCTCGAATCTACTCGTAGGAAGGATTGCGCGGAAAAGCTCGTGCGCCTGATTGAGGAGAATGGACAGGATGTCGCTCCTCAGGAAGATGAGGACTTTCGTAATGTCGAGGAGGCCTCGCTGAGCGAGGAGGATATGGTCCGTCTCCAGCAGTTAAGCGAACTTCATCAACGAGAGCAGAGCGCCTTGGATTCCATCGCGGAGACTGAGCGCTTGCTTAAGGAGGCTTGTGAGACGAGGGACCAGATCGATAAGGACATCGATTATTCGTTCTGCGAGGTCTGTCGTCTTGAGTCGGAGCTGAAGGAACTTCGGGTCCTCGTCGCTCAAAGCGGTAAGGAATATGACAGGCAGAATGAACTGATTGAGGACCTTCGTTCTCAGCTTCAAGCGGGACGCAAGTTCCTCGAGGTTGTTCGTAAGGAGTTGGCTGAACTTGAGACCGTGACCGTCTTTATTGGTGCGGATGGAAGCTTCAGCTCTTCTGATTCGGATTTCGAGCTCGATACTATGGGCTATCAGGACTACGTCATGAAGTTTATCATGATGCCTTTGTTTGATGATGCCAGGATAAGAGAGGTTAACGTTTTCGCTAAGGCGATCTGTGTTGTTGTGAACTCTGCGCCTCGGAAGGTTCGGTTTGAGTCGGAGATTCCGAACTTCGATTCGATCTATGCCGAACTCGAGGATGCGTTCCTGGAGTAATCTTCTCCTGAAAGCGACCCGCTTCTTTGGATACGTCGCTACCTAAATAACCAGTTGTTCTTCTTTTTCAGAGTGGGTATCTCTGAAGTAAAACTAAAACTACCCAAATTTCTTGAAGCTTCAGGCTTCTTTTTTTAATACTTCTCTGGCTTCTTTTACGGAATGGGTTTCCATGAGTTTTGCGCGAAGGTCTTTTGCGCCAGGGAAGTTGTTGACATAGATTTTGAAAAAATGTTTTAGAGGTTCATAAGAAGTGTAGTGGGTATTTGTGTAATTTTCGAACAAATTTAAGTGTAAATTCAGCAATTCCATTAGTTCTTCGCGAGAAGGAGAATGGTTGGTAAAGCAATAGGGGTTTTGAAAGATTCCACGACCGATCATGAATCCGTCGATTTCGGGATATTTTTTATGTAATTCTAAGGCATGAGATTTATCTTTTATGTCTCCGTTGATGATGAGTTTTGTTTCTGGGGAAATTTTATCGCGGAGTTTTATGATTTCTGGAATTAATTCATAGTGGGCTGGGACTTTTGACATCTCTTTTTTAGTCCTTAAATGGACGGTTAGGGCGGAAGGGCGTTCATTTAACAGGGTCGAGAGCCAGATTTTGTATTCTTCTGGGTCGGACCAGCCAAGACGAGTTTTTATGGAAACAGGAAGATTGGTCGATTTTTTAGCGTTTTTGAAGCACTCAATAGCTAATTCGGGAGTTTTTATCATAGCGGATCCTCCGCCAGTTTTATTAACATGTTTATCTGGGCAACCAAAATTTAGATCGATACCGGAGAAGCCTAGTGATTCTAGAATTTTTGCGGTTTCTGAGAAATGTTCAGGATTTTTGCCCCAGATTTGAGCGATGATGGGCTTGTCTGAAGCTGTTATTTCGAGTCTTTCAAGGGCGTTGTGGCGACCTTTTTCGGAGGCGTAGCTGGAAACATTGGTGAACTCTGTGAAAAATAGATCAGGCTTTCCGGCTTTTGCGACGACTTGGCGGAAAATGATATCAGTAACTCCTTCCATCGGGGCGAGAATCAAAAAAGGTTTGGGTAAAATATCCCAGATATTGTTTAGCGGGTTACCCTGAATATTATTTCGTGAGTCGCTTACGATGTTATTTTTTACGCTATTTTGCATTGTTATATTATAAAATATTTTTTAAAAAAAGAAAAGGGAAAGGGGCCGCATTTCGCGGCCCCGATAGTTTAAGGCGGATGCAATATTGCTCCTTTCGAAGACTAACGTTTCGTAAACCTTGTTCTAGGGTGGCACTATGGCCACCTCCTTTCTTAGTTTAGTCGAAGGAAATGCCCTCCTCGTCGCTTGAGTCTATCTCTATGAGAAGACTCAAGAGTATTATTATCCCAAAGCCCCATAGACCAACATTACAGACAATGTCGGAAAGGGGCAAGGGGTTGCCGTGTTCGATGTAGCTACCGATAAACAGTAGCACGAGCACGGACAACTCGGGGATGATTACCCCGATAGCCTTAATCGTTCGGAGATTCCGAAAGATCAAGGTGTAGAGCATGGTTGCGATGAATACGCAAATACCGACACTCCAAACGATCATGGAAACTCCTCTCTAATGTACTCCCCTTATGCTTTACATTATAGCACAAGTGGTTTGATTTGTCAATAGTTAAACCATGAAAAAGGCAGGGCCGAAGCCCTGCCCGAAGAGGTTATTGAGTCTTTGCCTTCTCGTCGGTCCTGCAAAGCAGGACGAACTTTACGAGGGTTACTACCCCGTAGAAGATAAGGACTCCGATGGAGACCTTTACGGGGATACTCCCTATCTGTTCTCCCATCTGGAAAGCCCCGACGGTAGTCAGAGCTCCGACGAGTGGGAAAACTAGGAAGAGGTCGACGATCATGCGAATACTGTCGTCTTCCTCCCATTCGGCCCTAAAAAGGGTTACGAAGAAGGCGCCGAAAAGGAGAGTTCCGGCGATGATAATGCAAGTCATTTCTTGTTCCTTTCTCTGATGTGATAATCTTGATGATTCAAGATTATGGAGCCGATGGTGAATAACGCTACAAACATCGCTATTATATAGAATATAATTAAAGCGATAGCGATAGACACCAGCGGGACGATTATGGGCTCGCCTAGCAGGAATAAACCTGTTATGATAAGCGAACTAACCAGAGGGACGCTTAGAAAATAGCCAGCGACCCAACTGCTGATATTTCCTATCTGCGTGATTGCGAGTAGGAGACAGAAGAGTGCGCCGATAATGAGGTTGACGCCGATAACTAGGAAAAACATTTAAACCTCTTTTCTTGTGCAGTTAAAGGACTATATAAACATACTGTAAAAGTATGGAATATCGGATATGTTTATATTGTATCATACTTATGCTATTTTGTCAATGTATAGAACATGTCCTTTTGTGGCAATTTTTGTGATATAATTAAATTGCTCATGCTAAACTTCGGTCCCTGGCAATGAGAAAAGTTTCAAGGCACTGGGTATTGTCATTTATGCCCTTTGCTATGAGCCGAATTAGGTTAGGCTCACATAAATGACTCTAATAAAGTTAATTTAAAGGAGTCAGTTATGAAAAACTTTAACAAAAATCAAAAAGAGCGTGTCGAAGTAATGGCGCTTTTCGGTTACGAAATGACACCTTGCCAACCGCTTACTTTTAGGAGGCAAGGGGAAAAGGAAACCGAGGTAACGGAATTACTCCGGACCCAAATTAAATTTATGGGCGGGATTACGTTACATGTCTTCGACGTGCTTATTGGCCGGGAAAAGGTGCGGCTCGAGTTCAATTCGAGAGATTTATCCTGGTTCCTCACACAATAAGATTGGCCCCTGAAAAGGGGCTAATTTTATGTTATAGGTATTGACAAAATAAGAATCTTGTGCTATAATTGAATGTACAAATAAGGGAGGCGTACATTAGAAAGGAATTTCTGTAGCCCCTAGTGGGTCTCTAGATTAAGAGATTTAGTAGGGGCTACAGATAGGCTGTTGTCCATCGTAGAAAGGAGGCCTTATGGCCACCGACAAGGTTCGATTCGTCCGCTACCTCCAGGGCGCGCCGAAGGACGCCGTGCGTCTTCTCACGAATGAGGACGCGGACTATCTCCGTGAGCGCTTCGAGGAAGTTTTCGCGAACTTCGTGGAAGAGCGAGTCCCTGGGTTTTTAAGAGGGGCCATTTCGGTCGAGCCTATGGTCAGGCTCGACTGCGAGGAGGGGAGGCAAAGCATCGGGCTTCGCGACATGGTCATTGGATACGAAAAGTCATCCAGAACTGCGTCGGGTTGGAACTGCTGGCATATTCGAAATGCCGCTACCAACCTGATCGAAGAGGTCGACGAGGACGGACGTTCTGTCTTCTTCAAGAAGGCGACTGTGCTTCGGGTCGAGCCTATTAGCGAAAGGTACCCCGAGTTTCTTCGGGGGGCCCAGGTTCGACGCGAAGACGATGGGAGCTGGTCAATGGTCACCAGAGATGGTGTCCAGACCGGATTCCCCGGTCAAGGATATTGGGTCCTTGATTCGGTCGGAAAGGATGGTATTCCCCACGGCCATATCCTGACCAAGGGGACGCCGTCTTATGACGACTTCTACGCCTGCGACGAGGATGGAAACATTCTTGGTCGTCTCTGCGAGGTCGACCTGGCCTAACCAACCTTCAGAGCAGGTATCTCTGAAGTAAAAATAAAACTACCTCTAGGGAGGCTTCGGCCTCCCTTTTCCGTGTCTAGCTGGAAGAATAAGTGAAAGAGCAATAGGGTACAAAATTGGGTTTATCGAGAAAAAGTTTTTATTCATATTGACAAATTTTACGAAGTATGCTATAATGTAGGTATATCCTCATAGGGAGGATGGTAAACTGGGGGAAACTTCGGTTTAAAAAGCGATATCCTCGAAAGAGGAGAAGGGGGTCTTCATGAAGAAGATTCTTGACCAGTATTTTTCCGTCGACCGCGCCGGGTTCGACTTCGTTGCGGACCACTGCAACGAGTGGGCCTGTGAGGGCGGGATTGACCTCGACGAGGTCGTCCGCATGCTCAAGGCTGAGGGCGTGGAGATGATTGAGGGGGTTTCCGGAGGGCGCTTCTTGGTCGGGGTCATGTATAACCCCGATCTCGGGGTGAACGGGGAGGTTTGGGTGACCTCCATGATCACCGGGATTTCCCTGCTGGCGAACCTGGACGATACGAGGTCCAGCAAGCTTTTCGCCAGGACCAATAGCGGGTCCGAGTATTTGCTCCTGGACCCCTATACGTCGTTCCCGGCTGACGCCAGTGCTGACGTCGTTGACGGTACTACTGGCATCCTTGGTGTCATCTTGGGTGCCGTGCGACGAATGGCTGTCTAGCCCCCTGATTCAGAGTAGGTATCTCTGAAGTAAAAATAAAACTACCTCTCTAGGGAGGCTTCGGCCTCCCTTTTCCGTTCGTTGAAATTTTTAATGATAGTTTTGTTGGCTAGTTTTTTTACTGAGAATGTTTTCCGTTATATTCGTATGATTTTATCGGTATGCTATAATAGAAGAGGTATGCAAGAGCTTGAAAAACGGTTGTCGGAGTTAAAGGACGAATTTTTGAAGGTTTATGAGAAATTAAAGATTTCTGATAAGCTTTTAAAATTAACGGAACTTGAGAAAGAGGTTGCGGAGCCAGATATTTGGAAAAATGTCAAGGTAGCGACCGAGAAAAATCAGGAATTGTCGAAATTGCAGAACGAAACTCAGCCTTGGGAACTATTAAATACACAAATTACTGATTTGGCGGAGTTGCTTTCGATTGCGGACGAAAGTCTGAAGAACGAAATTTCGGGGCAGATTTCTGGGATGGAGAATGATTTTTTGAAGCTTAAGCAAGCGTTACGATTTCAGGGGCCTTATGATTCCAAAGACGCAATTTTAAGGATAACTTCTGGAGCGGGAGGAACTGAGGCGATGGACTGGGCTGGGATGCTTGAAAGGATGTATTTGAGATTTTGTGAAAAGAAGGGGTTTAAGGTTTCGTGTTTGGAGCGTGTTGTAGGGGAGGAAGCTGGAATTAAGACCGCAGTATATGAGGTTTCTGGGGTGAATGCTTATGGTTGGCTTAAATCTGAGTATGGGGTACATCGGTTGGTTCGTTTATCCCCTTTTAATGCAAATAATTTAAGGCAGACATCGTTTGCGCTTGTGGAAATTTTGCCTGTAATTAAAGCTGATACAGAGGTAGAAATAGATGAGAAAGACCTTCGAATTGACGTTTATCGATCTGGGGGGCATGGGGGCCAAGGAGTAAATACAACAGATTCAGCGGTAAGGATTACGCATTTACCGACGA
>JAFOHW010000023.1 GCA_017421685.1 Candidatus Saccharimonadota bacterium
AAGCGACATGATTCTATCTCCTCTGAAATTGCGTTTAGCTCTTTAAAAACCTCTAGAGTGTCTTTTGAGGCATCAAAATCATAGACCTCGCTTCTCGCAAAGGACGGGATTTTGAAAGTTGAATGATTTTCTTCCATTTTCATACTCTCCCTCTCTATAATTTCTTAATTTTGACCTATTCTCGTTTTAGCGCTAAGGCTTCTTTCGAGCCTAGGCCACTACCTTGATTATAACACGAAAAACTTAAAAAGTCAAGTTAAAAAGCTCTATGGCGTTCCCTGTTGTAATTTCTTCCACCTCTTTAACAGAAATATTGATTTTTCCCGCTAACCATTTCGCGATATCGAGAATATAAGCTGGCTCGTTTGTTTCTCCACGATGCGGAATCGGAGCAAGAAACGGTGCATCCGTCTCTAATAAAATCCGCTCTAGAGGAGGCAAGGGTAAAGTCGAATAAGTCGCAAGACCATTTACTCCGACATAAAACTCAGTCTCACTTAAGACTCTCTTAAGAACTTTTTTACTATCCGTAAAGGAATGTACGACGCCTCTAATTCTAGGGAAATTCTTTACTACTGCAAAAAAATCTGGAAATGCTTCGCGGACATGAAAAGACACCGGTAAATCGTTGTCCGTCGCTAGCTGTAACATTTTTTCGAATAACCGAATCTGCGCCTCGCGGTCATACCCCTCATAATGATAATCTAGACCAACTTCTCCAATGGCAACAGGCGGTTTGCTGTTTGAAACGGATAAATCGTCCGACTCGAGAACGTGTTCGCCGTCGTCGAGCCGACGACGGCAGAACGAGTCCCCCGTAAAGACGGGCGGACGAGTGGGTTCGAGAGTGGGCGATTTATTCGTTTCGGATGGATGTATGCCGTAAGTCCAATATACATTCTCATGAGCTAAAGCAAAATCTCGTGCAACCAAAGAATCCTCATGCGAAGTCCCAATACATATAATCTTCTTAACTTCGGCTTTGTGTGCCCGTTTTATCATGTCCTCTGCTTGTTCGGGCGTAAAAAACTCTCTGTCGTGTAGGTGACAATGCGAATCTACTAGATATAACATACCAACTATTATAACATAAACTATTCATCATCTTTTTTTGACAAGTAGAGAGCAGTAGCCATAGCAATACCAGCACCCGCTAATGCTGAGCCAGCCAACAAAATGTTCGTTGTGTTATCGGAGACGTAGTATTCCTTGGTTGTCTTGCCTAGTGGTTCAGTATAGCCAAATTCAGGATCCCCGTTATTATAGTCGTTGTCATCGACATCATCATCAGCGTTTTCGACAGTCACGGGTTCGCTATTTGTTGTCGTATCATCAGATGGAGTATAAACGTTCGTGTCGGACGCGGACGGAATCGTGTCCTGCGATTCGTCCTCACTTGGTGGCGTCGGGCAGAACTGCTCTCGTAAGGTTTCTGAACCATCGCAATAATGTAGCCAGATGTCGGTATTTAATTGGTTAGACAAGAGATACAATTTGAATTCTTGTAGCGAAATACCGTATCTAATGGCAAGATATTTACCTTCACGTACGCGGAGATCATCAAACATCTTGCGAGGCATACCAATATCTTCAAAGTCTTCAAAGGTGTAAAGATTGTTAGGATCAGAGATAATTTGTTCCCTTATGGCCGGCCATTTAATGTTTTCGTCAAATCCGTATAGATTAGATAGATATACTGCACCATCGGTAGTTATCACGTCTTCTGCGATGATATTGTAATATTGGCTTGATACCACGTGGTAATACCCTATCTCTTCCTGGACTATCTCAACATCTGTTACCGTTACGATTTGTAACTCGTCATTTATAACTTTATACACTCTAGACCCTACACCGAAGTTTGGACCGTCTACTGATATAAATGCATTAGCATCTACATCAAACACGCCGTGCCATCCAGCTGTTTTCAATTCAGTGCCATCATCAAATCTTGTTATGCGATAAGCCTGAGTCACCCCTCTCTTTTCAATCCAAGCAGGATACTCAGCACCTACACTACCAGTTTCGTAATTCCAGACTTTCAGAA
The DNA here is from genome assembly GCA_017421685.1 of Candidatus Saccharimonadota bacterium. GTDB lineage: Bacteria > Patescibacteriota > Saccharimonadia > Saccharimonadales > Saccharimonadaceae > Nanosyncoccus. Next base: position 2,048 of record JAFOHW010000023.1, read on the forward strand.
GTGTATCGTAGGTAATATCTTCAATTGGCACCTTGGTTCCATCAGCGAGTGTTATTAGAGTACCTTCAATCAAACACCAATCCCATGGACAGCTTGCGGTAATTTCAATGTCTCCATCTACCGGGATGTTAATCGTAATAGATCCACTCCTGTAAGTATATTGACTTGTGGTTAGAGATCTGCCATTCATAGTGATAGATACAGAACTTGGTGTGCTGTAACTACTATTCGGATTGATTGTCCCGGTGTAAGTGGCACCCATTTGGATAGTCTGGCCATTATTACTGAGCGAACCGTTTGAAATCCTACCAGTGATATTGAAGGTCCATCTTAATTCCGTATCTTCGGTTCTAGAAGCGGGACCAGGTTCATACTTAGCTCCGTCTATTTCGCCTTGAGAAGCAGTGTTGCCTTCATCATCAAACCCAACCACTACGATACCATACACCCCGTCACCTAGCCCTGTGAGTGTATAAGTATTGACATCACCACTAATTCCAGTAATAGGTTGATTACAACTGTACACATCATTACTCTTTGTACATACATAAATGCTATAACTTCTAATTCCTACGTTGTCTGTACCACTCCAAGTAAGAGTGGCAGAGCCTATTGTATCGTTGCGCGTGACTGTTACATCACTGATAATCGGCGCCTGATTATCTACATAGGAAGGATCTCTATCTACGTGAATTCTCAAAGTGCCACAATTAGTATCTGTACCATCATAAGATATTACAATCATAGCGTTTACATAATCACTACCAAATACCGCTCCATTTGATTTCTTTAAATAAAATGTGTACGTACCAGTAGACTCTGCGTTGATAGTCTGAGTGCTAAGATAACCGCCATTAGAATCTGTAACCATGAAGTCAGAACCCAGCACGCCAATCGTGAAGCTCTTTGCTGTCTTATAAGTGTTTTGTACGCTAAGCTGGAATTGCGCCAAATCATTATTACCAGACAAGTCTCCAGAAGTAGAACCACTAATGCTACCCGTCAAAGAACCGGATTTATCCTCTACCGGCTCAACTTCCATTCCGCCTTCCACGCCATGCGTACCAGAAACATAGTCCGCGGTCAGTATGATATTAAATGTTACAGTGCTATTTGCTGGAATTGTATCGCCTACAGAGATACCGCTTAATTCATAGTAAACATCACTAGCAGTAGTAGAGGATAGCCTCAAAGTAAGGTTTGCCGAAGGTGCAGTAAAGATGTAATCACTTGAAGTAGTATTAGACATAGTTACACTATATGTCGCTTGGAACGTTTCATTATTCTGTGTCACGCCGCTCTTAAACGTCAAGTCAAAATCGATATTATTATCATTGTCTACGGATGGGCGTGGTGTACCATTTACATTTATCCCCGAAACATAACTTACGCTTGTTATTTTTACATCGCCAGTCTCTAGGTATGTGTAGCCATCCTGAATTGTATAGGATATCCCAAGAGAACTAATATCTACTACTACGTCTACAGCCTCAGGAATATGCGCTCGTGTGACACAAGTAATACTTAACACGCCAGTATTCACGCCACCTCTTGGATTGTCGCAAGCCTGGCCACCAATTGTCACACTAATACCTTGAGGCACAAAATCGGTTTTTAGCGAAGTGGTAATAGTAACCGACTCATACCCAGACTTTGGTCCGGAAGATGGTGTAATCGTTGCTTCTCCGCCGACTACATCGGTTGCATCTATAAACGCATAATACTTAATATTTGTGGAATATGTGCCAGGTGTCGTAATCACATCAGAGCCTAAACGCATGCCATAGTAGAGATTAAAGCTATCAGTACCAGAAACGGCACTAGTCACATTTCTGACTAGAGTATAGGTAGGGCTTATCTTCGTTCCAGCATAAGTACTACTAGTAGACGGAGTTCCAGACGTATATGAAGAACTAAAGTTATTCGAAGGCAACCCAGTTGTCGTATTTGGTATACCAAAACCCCAAGTATTCGAGCCGAGCGTAGTCGCATTGCTAGGATTAGCATTAATCGGAGCGATTGATGGACTAGAGGACGTTCCTCCGCTCAACACTAAACTACCTTGGGAGGCTTCATCTTCTGGTACATTGACATAGATCCTATACCCAGACGGGGCATTAGTACTAACATTAAGTGTCCGCATTGTACTGACGTATTTTTCAGAATTATCCGCTGGTATAATTTCAATACCCTGGTTCTGATTCTGAATCCCAAAATTTAAAGTATAGTTATTTGGGTTAATGGTCGCAAAAACCGAGCCATCAAACCTTAATATAGCAACCAAAAACACGGTCACAGCTAAACGCACCACTAGCTTCAAAATGACTTTAGGGTTCTCCACATCTCTCCAATAAATATTTCTCACCCTATTATAAGTATAACAATTATAGCTGTGATTAACAATAAGTTTTTTGAATAAAAACAGACAAAAATTAAGCTAAATTGTAAAAAACTAAGCTCGATTTTCACGCTTCCGTTTTATCGGATCGAGTTGGCGTTTACGTAGCCTCAATGATTTAGGAGTTACCTCTAGAAGCTCATCATCGAGCAGAAAATCTAAACATTGCTCTAACGATAATTGTGTATACGGAGTTAGCTGAATCGCACCGTCCGACGCATGGGTTCGCATATTCGTTAATTGTTTTTCCCGACAAACGTTAATGTCTAGGTCGTCTTTTTTGTTCGAAATTCCAACAATCATACCCTGATAAACCGGAGTTTGGGGCGGAATAAATAGAGTTCCTCGCGCTTGAGCCGAATCTAAAGCGTATGCCGTCGAGACCCCGTCTTCGAACGAAATTAATGCTCCGTTCCTTTCTGGCTTATATTTCGACTCAACCGGCTTATATCCGCTCGGAATACTAGACATCAAAACTGTCCCCTTTGTTGCGGTTAATAAATTATTCCTTAGCCCAATTAGTCCAGCTGTTGATATTTCATAGACAAACCTGGTTGAGCCAGAGCTAGTAATTTCCTGCGATTTTAGCTCTGCCTTTCGAATTCCTAATTCTTGCGAGACGGCACCGACGAATTCAGGTTCAACCTCAATCGTTAAATCTTCTATCGGTTCACATTTTATCCCGTCGATTTCGCGATAAACTACTTCCGGTCGTCCCGCTTCGAGCTCATACCCTTCCCGTCGCATTGTCTCAATTAAAACTGAAAGATGTAGCTCTCCACGCCCCGAGACTTTATAACCTAATCCATCAGGCTGAATTCTTAAAGCAATATTCGTTTCAAGCTCTTTTTCGAGCCTTTCCGCAATCTGTCGTGAAGTCGTAAATTCGCCTTCACGCCCCTTTAAAGGCGAAGTATTTGGCCCAATATAGATCGACAGAGTCGGCGCCTCTAGTTCGATTGTTGGTAAAATTTCCGGATTATCTCCCGTCGCAATCGTATCTCCGATATTTGCTTCCGAAACTCCTGTAACCGCAACGATATCTCCTGCAATTGCCTCGGGAATCTCTTCTTTATTAAGCCCACGATAAGAAAAAATTCTATCAATTTTCCCAGGAAAAATCTCAGTAGAGTCATCCTGAGGGTTTTTCCTCAAAATTTTAACGTTTTGTCCTTTTTTCAACTTACCGCGAAAAATCTTCCCAATACAATACCTTCCGAGATAATTGTCCGACGAGAGTTCTGCGACGAGTAGCTGTACGGAGTCGGAATCCGAATCAACCGAAGGCGCGGGAATATCGTTTATAATAGACTCAAATATGACTGTTAAATCCTCATCTAAATCCGTAGTTTTTCCGGCTTTTCCTTCTCGCGCAATCGCATAATAAACTGGATAGAATAACTGCGATTCATCGGTCGCAAGTTCTAAAAATAAACTTTCGATTTCACTTAAAACTTCTGGAATTCGGGATGCTGGCTTATCGATCTTATTAATAATTACGACCGGCTTTAAATTCAATTCTAAAGCCTTCTGTAAAACAAACTTCGTCTGGGGCATTGATCCTTCTTGTGCGTCAACAATTAAAAGTACTCCGTCCGCCATATTGAGAGTCCTCTCAACTTCTCCCGAAAAATCCGCGTGACCAGGCGTATCGATAATATTAATCTTATATCCCTTATAATAAACGCAAGTCTGTTTTGCTGTTATCGTAATTCCGCGTTCATGCTCCTGATCCATTGAGTCCATAATTAAAGTCTGAGACATCTCCGCCTGATTTTCTCGAAAAGTATGTGATTGTTTCAAAAGCCCATCAACCAAAGTCGTTTTCCCATGGTCAACGTGAGCAATAATCGCTACATTTCGAATTCTATCTTTTTCTAAAGTCATAAGGGATATTATACTACTGTTTGACATTTTTATCAATCCGTTATATAACTAAAAAGTTATGTCAAGAGATAGAAACCGAAAAATAAAAGTTTATGAGCCCGAACGTTGTTGGGTCGGTGAGACGAATAAAATTATTTACAAAACTCGGGAAGAGGCTGAATTATCCGCGAAAGTTGCTGAATATGACCATAAGACTGGACCTCTTAAAGTTTATAAATGCCCTTACGCCGATCATTATCATCTATCGTCTTCATAGTCACTCCAGTATTTGGTGCTTTAGGTATAATAAAGGATGCTTCCTTTAAATTGCTTTTCAATGAGTTTTTTCTGCCATCTCCCTTATCCGCAAAACCTACCTCTAATTCGGTCTGAACCTCTTCTCCACGCAAATCGTTCCCTAACGGAATCAAAGTTAAGGTATTCTCCGATTCTGGCGTCAGCCCAGTAATCGTAAAACTAGTCTCTTCAGTTGTTCCTAGGATTGTATCATCTAAAATTACTAACGTTCGATTTCCTGTAGTAGAAAAACTAATTTTCGCTTCTGGACCAGCATCATGTTTAACTTCTAAGTTCTCTATTTTCGGAAGTTCTCTAGGCGCGACATCTTCCTCTACTCTTGGCAAGCTATCATACCGCTCTATAATATAGTCAGTTAACAAACTAAGCTCATTAAAATCGGTTACTATTTTTCCGTCCGTTAATCTTGCCAGCTCGCTATAAGAGTCACCGTATTTAGCCGTCGTAATGATATAAAAATTTACTGGATCAATTTTCTTGCTTAAAGCTACAACCTCATCGAGTGTCATTCCGTCGCGGTCTGGCGACAAAAAATCCGCGTCTGTCAGAATCACTAATGATTTCGTCGAACCATATTTCCATTCTAAATCAGTCATGACATTAAACGATGCCGAAAGCAGTGATTCCGGGTTATCTCCACCCCCGTCAACCGTGATTTTGGAAAGCTCTGTCTGGAAAGTTTCTAAGCTACAAGTTTCAAAATCACAATGCAAAACCGGATTATACGGGTCATTTAAATCTCGATAATCATATAAGGCAACTCTTCCTCCAACTACCAAGGTTTCCTCTGCTAGGCGCAGAGCTTCCGTTTTGTATTTGTCTATCATTTTCGCCATCGACCCCGTCGAATCAATCAAAATCGCCGTATCGTGGGGCGAAGAAACATGGTTTTCTAGTCCGAAATTCTTTGTGATTTTGTCAAAAATAACCCTAGAAGCGTCTTCGTATAAATTATCTGAAATATAAGCAAGATGATCGCTTATATTAAGATGGGAACTACAAAAAATATCACGCTTATTGCACCAAGTCCCGACTTTCCCATAAAATTCCTCTGGTTCATATGGAACATAACCCCCGAGAAGCCCCTTATACGCCTGGCAATCTGGAACGTACGTACGATAATCTGACAAATTTTCTCCTCGGCAAGCCGACGGAAATATCCCCTTTCCCTCGGGAAGATAAATTTTTGGATCACCGAAAGTCGCTACGTATATTATTTTATTAGAGTTTAAGTTTCTTAATGCTTTCGACACAACCATCGCTCCCTGCGAATATCCCCCGATGATATATTTCGTGTCTGGACAGCTTGAGCTATTTATTAAATTGTCAAGTTTTTTCACACCAGACTTCACGCTATCGCCAAACTCATAAGATTCTCCGGCGCCAAAAAACGCTCCTAAAGATACATCTAATTTGTCAATCCCAACTCCGATCGCTGGATAATCTAGATCAATAAATTCGTAATCTAGAGCTATAGTTTTCAGCTTCGCTTCAATTGTGTTTTTGAACTCTAAATAATTCGGATCGTTATTCAGTTCTCCGCCTGAACCTCTCGCGAACACAACTCGAAGACTTGGGCATCCCGTCGCACTAACCTTTTTTATGGGTATGCTTGCGCCAAAAATCAACGCCGAAGCTAAAAATAAGTATCTGGTTTTAATTTTTTGCTTTTGCCCACCCAGTTTCTTAATCAAGGTTTTACCTCGCATTTTCCTCCTATTTTTAAGTTTTCGAAATTATAAGCACGCCAAAGAAAATATTTCAAGCATTTTAAAACGCCTAGGCTTAAAAATATCTGCTTGTCGCTTTCGAAAAGCTCCTGTATAATAAATACTATTATGGGAAAACAACAGGATTGGGATGAATATTTTATGAAAATCGCCGAAACCGTGGCGGAAAAATCTAAAGATCCTTCTTCTAAAATGGGGTGCGTTATTGTTGATAAAAAGAAGCGCGTCGTTTCGCTCGGCTATAATGGTTTAATTCAGGGCGCCAACGAAGAAAAAATGACCTTGAGCGAACGCCCGATGAAATACCATTTCGTTATTCATTCCGAAATGAATGCTCTAATTTTTGCACGACAAAGCGTCGAAGATTGTACGGTTTACAACCACGTTGCGACTTGTGAAAATTGCCTAAAACACTGTCTCCAAGCTGGAATTAAGCGTTTTGTCTACAGAGAACTCCGCGTCCATTCCCACTCTACCGACCCTAAAAAATCCATGACGAATTTAGAAACCGACGAAGCCGTGATTCGTCTCCTCTCTTCGCTACCAGATGTTGAAACTCTAAATCTCTCGAACGGAAAAACTTATATCGAGGACATACTTGATTCTTACGAAAAGAATTCTTCCGAATACGCCCGCCTCGCTCAATGGGTAAAGCCATGAAAATGAAGCGAAAGAAAAATAATAAAGTTTTTTGGCTTTGGCTTAGCGGAGCTTTATTGATTCTGATTTTTATTATTTTAGTCTTAGTGCTCCCCTCCTCGAACTCTCAGCCGGAACCCTCAGCTCCCGTCGAACCTACGAAATCGGACACTTCCGAATCAGAAATCAAATCCGAAACAACCGAAACCCCCGAACCATCATCGACCCCGGCGCCAGTCACAACGTCAGAGCCGGAACCTACTTCTGCCCCTACTTCCCCACAATCCTATACCACGCCACCGTCTGCCTTCTCTTGTTATCATAAAGACAATGGACGCTGTTGGGACGATTTAGAAGATGAAGCCTACTCTGCTGGACAATACGACAAACAATATGGTTATTACGGCGCCACTCTGGAGTACCCCGACGACTGTGATGACCTATGTAGAGAAATTATCGAAGACGTTTACGACAAAGGTTGGTACGATTATTAATTACCAAACAATTTCGTCCATGCCGTTCTTTTTCAAGAACTCATTGCATTTCGAAAACGGCCGGCTCCCAAAAAATCCATTATAAGCCGACAAAGGCGATGGGTGTACCGATTCTAAAACCAAATGCTTCGAAGTGTCGATTAGTACCTTTTTATTGCGCGCATCTCTTCCCCACAGAATAAATACTAAATGCGGTCGTCTTTCGTTCAAATATTTAATTGTTTCAGTTGTAAAAATTTCCCAACCTTTTCCGCTATGGGATTTAGGTCGGTGCGCCTCAACAGTTAGCACAGTATTCAACAATAACACCCCCTGTTTTTGCCAATTAGATAAACTCCCGCGTGGATTTGCATGTTTGCCGATGTCCGCATCGATTTCTTTATATATATTAATGAGACTCGGTGGGATTGGTTGAGAATTTGGTACCGAAAAAGCCAAACCTTCTGCTGCGCCAGGCGTATGATACGGATCTTGCCCTAAAATTACCACTTTTACTTCGTCTAAGTCTGTCATAAACGCCCGAAAAACCAGTTCTTTCCGTGGAAAAATCGTCTTTTTTTCGTATTCTTCATGCAAAAAACCCGCAAGTTCCTTGAAATATGGTTTTTCGAATTCGCTTTTTAGAAACGGCTTCCAACTTTCGTGCATGGTTAGATTATAACACGGAACACTATTTCGGAGACCATAAGTTCGGACAGCCGTGAGTATATCTAAGAAAATATGTTACATGTTATAATAAAAGCATGTATATAGTTATCGAAGGGCAAGACGGTACCGGTAAATCTACCCAAGTCGAATTGCTTAAAAAACATTACAAAAATCAAGGCAAAGAAGTAGTTATATTAGAAGAACCCGACGGTGATTTACCTCAAGCTCATGATTTACACGATATGATTTTGACTCGTGGTTACGATTTTGAGCCACTTAGCAATGTATTATTATTTACGGTCGCCCGTATTGAACTTTGGAAAAAAATCGCCGAACCGGTTTTAAAACGCGGAGGCATCGTGATTTCTGCCCGCAATTACTGGTCGACTTTAGCTTATCAAGGTTATGGCGAAGGTGTATCTAGAAATAAAATTATCCGCCTCACGAAAGAACTATTACCGGAAAAATATTTCCACCCAGATCACGGGTTTATTCTTACGGCTCCAGACGAAGTCCGTTTTGCTCGCCAAAAGAACCGTGGTAAAGCTACGGAAACTTTCGAGAAAAAAGCCGATGAATTCCAGCAAAAAGTTAACTCCGCCTATCCTAAAATCGCCAAAGATTTTAATTTAACAATTATCGATGCTTCCGGTACCATCGAAGAGGTATTTCAGCTATTATCAAAAGAGTTAAATCTGTAATTTTTTCGCATTGAACAAACTCAAAAATAAACTAATTCTCTGCGAACTGTGAATTATAGAGTTCAGCATAGAACCCATTTAATTTCAGTAATTCGTCATGGCTTCCTTGTTCAACGATATTTCCATCTTTCATAACGAGAATTAAATCAGAATTCCGAATCGTCGAAAGCCTATGCGCAATCACGAACGAAGTCCGACCAGACGTGAGTTTTTCAAACGAATCTTGGATTAGTTGCTCAGTGCGTGTGTCGACATTAGATGTTGCTTCGTCTAAAATCATCATCGGCGGATTACTAATCATTGCTCGTGCAATCGTGATTAGCTGTTTTTCTCCCGCCGAAATATTATCTGAATCTTCACTAATTAGAGATTTATAGCCTTTCGGCAATGCTTCGATTATGTGACTAACATTACTCATTTTCGTAGCTCGTTTAATTTCTTCTAAGCTCGCCGATTGGTTCCCGTATCGTAAGTTTTCTTCGACCGTTCCCGAAAATAGCCAAGTATCCTGCAGAACCATTCCGAACATTTTTCTTACATCGGACCGCTTCATTTCTCGAGTTGGAACTCCATCAACAGTAATATATCCAGAATCTGGGTCGTAAAATCTCATCAGTAAATTAATAATCGTGGTTTTTCCAGCCCCCGTCGGCCCAACAATCGCAACTTTCATCCCAGGCTTAACCTTTACCGAAAAATTCTTAATAATAGTACGATCTTTAGTATATCCAAAACTGACGTCGCAGAATTCTACTTCTCCCTTAACTTTTTCTATTGTTTTTGCCGGGACAAGATCTGGCTCCTCTTCTTCTTCATCGAGGAAATCGAAAATCCTTTCAGAAGCTGCCAGCAGAGACTGTAGAGTCGAGGTAGTCGAAGCTATTTCTGTAATCGGACGGTTAAAACGAGAAACATATTGAATGAAAGCCTGGATATCTCCAATATTAATCTGACCACGAACCACGAAAACCCCACCGAGGATACAGACTGCAACATAACCTAAATTTGTGAAAATATGCGTTACCGGAAAAGATAAAGATGAAAAAATCTGAGCTTTTCTCGAAACAGTCGTCAATTTCTCATTTGTCCTATTAAAGTCAGCCAACGCGTCATCCTCGTAGGAATTAGACTTTATCACGATTTGTCCAGAATAATCCTCTTCAATCTTGCTATTTAGAACCCCTAAAGTGTTTTGTTGGTCTCGGAAATATTTCTGAGCATAATGCATGATCCGGGCAACGACTACGACGGAGATTGGAACGACAACGAAAGTAATTAGGGAAAGTGGAATATTGATTGTTAACATAATAATCATTGTCCCGATTAGAGTCGTTAAACTCATGGAAATGTCGGCAATTTCTTGAGACATTGATGTAGTTAGAACATCGACATCGTTAGACATTCGGGAAAGCGTATCTCCATATTGATGTTTATCAAAATACGAAATTGGGAGCCTCGAGATCTTATCTAAAATTTTCTCACGCAATTCTTTAGTATAGCGAGCCGAAACAATCGCTAGGATATAAGCCTGTCCATATTGTAAAATTGCCGAGCCACAGAAAAGAACAATAATGATGATGGCTTTTTGTCCTAACGCCGACCAGTCAATTTCCGGATAACTATTTATTGCAATCGTTGTCATATCACCGAGTAGTTTCGGAATAAATAGGGATAAAATAGCCGAAGCTACTGTTAAAACTATCGAAATAATAATCGGAGTTCGGTGATGCTTTATCGACTTCAGGAAAATCTTAAATGACTTTAACATGCTTTTATGATTTTTCGGACTATGCATTTTTAACTCCTTCGGCCAATTTTAATTCGTGTGCATACTCTTTATCCGAAAATTGAGACTTCACGATTTCTTTATAGATTTTACAGGTTTTTAATAAACTCAGATGTGTTCCCTTCCCAACAACTTTTCCATTATCTAGAACCACAATTTGATTGGCGTCTTTTATTGTGCTAACGCGTTGGGCGACGATTAATACAACCGAATTAGCGGTAACCTCTTTTAGTGCTTCGCGCAATTTTTTATCCGTTTTCATATCTAATGCTGAAAAAGAATCATCGAAAATATAAACATCCGGCTCTTTGCAGACAGCTCGCGCAATCGACAATCTTTGCTTTTGTCCGCCAGATACATTAGTTCCTCCCTGAGCAATATGAGAATCGTATTTCTTTGGTAATTTTTCAATAAAATTTCGTGCCTGTGCAATCTCTGAAGCCCGCTTAACCTGTTCGTCCGACGCATCTGGTACCCCAAATTTAATATTAGACTTTATCGTCCCCGAGAAAAGAATTCCTCGCTGAGGAACAAACCCAATCCTCTTAATCAAATCGTCTTTTGCATATTCTTTTACAGAAAGACCATTAACTAAAATTTCTCCGCTGGTCGCCTCGTAAAACCTTGGAACTAAATTAACTAAAGTCGACTTTCCGGAACCAGTTGAACCGATAAATGCCGTTGTCTCCCCAGCCTTAGCTTTAAATGAAACCGAGTCTAGAACTTTTTCTTCGGCTTCAGGATACTTAAAATCAACTTGCTTAAACTCTACTTCTGGAGTTTTCGTCGGAACACCATTAGTTTTTTTGACCCAATTAATTTTCGGTAGCTTTCCTAAAACTTCATTAATACGTCCCGCCGAAACATTTGCACGCGGGAACATAACGAAAAATATCGACATCATTAAAAACGAAATCATTACGTGCGTAACGTATTGCGCAAACGCCGTCATATTTCCGAGATAAGCAAAATTTTTCGACAACAAAGAAATTCCAATCCACGAACAAAGCAAGGTTGTTCCGTTAAAGATAATATTAATCAAAGGATTTTGGAGTTCAAGGATTCTATCGATAAAAATTAATAATTTCGTTAACCTATCATTCGCTTTTACAAATTTCTCTTTTTCTAATTTCTCATTATTAAAAGCCCTAACAACCCTTAGTCCAGTTAAATTTTCACGCGTAATCAGGGTAATTTTGTCAACTAAGCTCTGGAAAATTTTAAATTTCGGGATTACTAAAGACATAATCAAAATAACAGTGCCTAAAATGGCGACTGCGCCAACCAGAATAATCCAAGACATATCCGGAGCGGTCTGAATCGCCATAATAATTGAAATAATACAGAACAGTGGCGCCCGAATCAACATCGAAAGTAGCATGATCGTCGTCATCTGAACTTGGTTTACATCATTGGTCGTCCTAGTTAAAAGCGAGGCTGTACTAAAATCTTTCATGTCCAAGATGTTTAGATTAATGACTTTAACGAAAATCGCCTTTCTAATATCTCGCGCGTAACTTGTCCCGACTCTCGCCGAGAAATAGCTAGAAATTAATGAACCTAGCGCCGAAATAATTGCTAGCCCAATCATCCATAATCCAGCAGTCCAAATATACCCAACATCACCAGGCACGATTCCGTTGTTGATGATATCAGCCATCAAAGCCGGTAGTCTCAAGGTCGTATAAACCTGTAAAACCGTAGCTAACAACAAGATAATTATCTGCCACCAATATGGTTTCAAGAACCTAAATAATCTAAACATACACTCCAACCATTATACTATTAATCCTGTTTTTTTAATCTTCTTTTTTCCAAACTCATTGATAAATATATCATCGGCCCCATGATGATATATGAGTAGTAAGAGAAAAATCGCCAAACCAACATCGCCCAAAAAACATATCCAGATGACAGCGCCGAGAAGACTATGAAGAAAGTCCCTTCAGCAGCGCCAGAATTTCCTGGTGTCGGTACAAAATAAACTGCGCTCATGACCGCAATTGTAGTTCCAAAACATGACCAAAAACCAACATTCCCGCCGAAAGCGGTCAGAACGAAGAACGGAATCGATGCAATTAAAACATTATAAATTAAGGAAATTAAAATAGTTTGCAGAAACAATCCTTTAGTTTTCAGGATAATTTTAACTGATTTTGCGTATTCGCCGACTTCATGTTCGACCTTTTCTACGGCTTCTTCACGGTTCTTTACGATTTTTATTTTTGCTAAAAACTTTACGACTACATTAATTATTTTTGCAGTAATTTTCGGGAAGAAACTAGCTAGCGCTACCGTAATTGGCCAAAACGCATAAAACAATAGTCCAATCCATGCCGTAACGATTAGTGCTGGGTAGTCGCCGGCGACTCCTCCGAATAAGAAGCAAACTAACGCAATCACGATGAAGGCAATTTGCAAAGAAATCATTCCGAAAATTGGAATCGAAGTCGAATCACCTTTCGAAAGCCCACTGTTTTTTCGCATGTGAAGAATTTGGAAAGGTTGTCCTCCGATCGCCGCTGGAGTTATATTGTCGTAATATCTTCCGAGTAAAACCGTTCTTCCCGCTAGCTTCCAATCATCCATTTTCTTTGGCTCGTTTTTCTCTCTCATCCGCCGAATCATTAAAACGTATTTAAAAATATCCAATATGACCGCGATGATAAAACAGACTATTGCTGGAGCTAAGAGCCACCAGTTAATTTTAACTTCCGATAACTTTACGGCATTCTCAGAATTCCCAAATTCTGAAAATCCCGCCATTGCGATAACAACGACATTAAGAAGCACCAAAAGAGCGACGGAAAGTATCTTCTTCCAGCCCATCTTCTTTTTTGGGTTCTCTGTTTTCAGTTCTTTTTCTGTCATTTTTTACTCTAGACGGCCTAGCTCCTGGCTGATTTTATGTTTGGGTATTCTTCAATTAAAACTCTAATACATCCTGCAATCGGAATCGCAATTATTGCTCCGAGTAGTCCGAACATATACATTCCGATGGTAATCGCGCAAAGAATCACGACCGGCTTCAGGTTCAATGCGTTCCCTTGGATCTTCGGAGAAATTATATTGTTTTCGATTTGGGCGTATACTATATAGATAATTGCAAAAACTAGTGCAGCGACGGGATTTGAGAAGAAGAGCAGGATTGTAACCAAGGTCCCGCCAATAAATTGACCGAACATTGGAATTAGATAGAATAGCATGGTAATCATCCCCATTGGGATAGCGAGGCTGGCTGAAAAGCCTAGAATCAACGAGAGTACAAACACGAAAATCATAGTCGCACAACCATCAATAATTGCGACAATGACTTGTCTCGAGACATAAGTCGAAACCACATTTGCCATTTTTGAAACGACCCTCTGCGCAACCGCGACTGGCTTCTTATCTTCTCCAGAGCCTAAGCTCTTCCATAACGTGTTCATCATATCCGGTCCCTCCAGTAAGAATAACAGAGTTAAAACCAAAACTAATGCAATCTTCATCATGATGTCCGCAACCCCACTAACACTAGAAACCAAATTATCTCCTAAAATACTAAGTAGGTTATTCGAAAGACCGGTCAATGCTCCTGTAATTTCAGATTTCAAATCATTAACCCCAACAGATTTTCCAAAGTTATTGATTCCCTCCCATCCTCCAAAAGCCCCCTCAAAAGTCTCTGGAACGTGCTGGACGAATCTCGCCGTTTCATTGACGACGACCGGACCGACAACCGCAACAATTCCCCCGATAACAATAACGACGATTAGATAAGCAAAAACCGCCGAAAGGGTTTGGTGTTTCTTATCTTTTCCAAAATGCTTCGTGAAGAAATTATTTACCGCTCTAACTAGAGGTTTTAGCGCTAAGGCCAGAAAGATAGAAATCCCAATAATAATTAACCCCATTAAAGCTTTATATAGAATTAAGATCGTGACCACAATCCCCAACGGGACGA
>JAFOHW010000024.1 GCA_017421685.1 Candidatus Saccharimonadota bacterium
AAGCAATAACCCCGAAGACGGCCGCGCCTATGGCTGTTGCGAGATCAGTTTTCATATTTATTTGCCCTCCGCTTTTATGGTTTTTGTCGTTTCCGTCATGCTCGATTCGTTCATGTAGTCAGCCGTCGCGCGAGCAGTTAATGAAAGTTCGCCGTTGTTTTCCCAACTAATAGTTGCCCTTTCAAAATCAAACTCACGAATAGAACGTTCGATGTTATGAAGCACGGTCATGGTCTTGCTTGGATCAGCGGTTACGGAGAGATTGACCTGAGTTGCATTAAGGCCTGGAGCTAAGGGCGTATTTACATAAGAATCACTCGGGCTGATTGATTCTGGTTGCCAATCTGAAATATTGAAGAGTTTATTAAGGCTAGCCAAAAGCGCTTCCTCATTCTGGAAGGCCGGAAGAGCATCAGGGATGATACGGAGAGCAGAGCAACTTCTGATTAAATGGCTCGCGGACTGGAGTTCGTCACTCCCGTTTGCTTCGGAATAAATTTTTGTTAGTTCTTTGTAGGTGAAATTTTTTCCGGTATCGGGATTTCTACAACTAGAATTATCTTCTTTCGGCACCGAATTTAGAGCTTCGTTAGAAGCAAGTCCCTCGAGGATGTTTGCACGAAGGGTCCCCGGAATTTGGGAGGCATCGATGCTGTTCGGGTCACATTTTGCAAGTTCAGAATCAGAATAGGTCGCCCCGCTCGGAGCGGTACAGATACCAATGTTTTTGATGATGTTCGAATAGGCGACGATAGATTGGTCTTCCGCCATAATAACATTCGCATTAAAGGAAATTTGTTTTATGAAGTGGAAAATGAGCGAAATAGCGACGCCGAGGAAAATTGAGGCGCCAAGTACCGCTAGGAGCATATATTGTTGGGCTTCGGAGATTTTTGCTCTTTTTCCGATTGCAATTTCTTTTGCCATTTTTAGTTTCCTCCCCCCGCGTTAGTCTTATTATTACAGGTTGTATCGCCGTCTTCACAATCAGAAGCACGTTTTCCGAACATAGCTTGAATTTGGACGTATGAATCAGTAACATTTCGGCGACCAGATGGAGCTATGGCTAGCATATGGTGATTATCGAAGTCATAAGCTTCAGGCGAGATAAGG
Source organism: Candidatus Saccharimonadota bacterium (assembly GCA_017421685.1). Lineage (GTDB taxonomy): Bacteria > Patescibacteriota > Saccharimonadia > Saccharimonadales > Saccharimonadaceae > Nanosyncoccus. Next base: position 1,114 of record JAFOHW010000024.1, read on the forward strand.
ATGGTCGCAGAAAAACGAAGAACTAGGCCACCACCTTCGATAAGGCCGTTTGATGAGTCCCTGATACTGATTCCTTCAGTCCCGCCGGGGACAAGAAGACATTCATTGTTCTCGGTCCATTTTGGCTTTGAGCTATCCTTAGAATTATCTCCGGTATAGGTCGTACAGGCGCTATTGAAGTGTTCGACGTTTTTAATAGTTCCATCTAGAGACATATAGGGTTCGCCTTGTTTTTCGGTTTCTTTGTACCAATCGGAATATTGAGGAGTTCGCCAAATCCTAACGACTTTATTACCGTTATAGTCTTCGGTCGCGTAGTTCGTTTTATCTTCTTTTCCATCTTCGGTTTTCGGCCTACAGCCTTCCCCTTCGATGTTCCAATAAGCATAGATTCCTTTAGAGCTGTCGTTCAAAATTGCGCCATCTTCTCCGGTTTCGATCATGCAGTAAGCTGGGATGTTATTCCCGTTTTTATCAACATAATTTCCGTAGTCATAACGCATATATTGCATACTTTTCTTGAACGAATCGAGGACATTGTAGTCGATATAGGGTTCAGACCCAGCGTCAGCCTGAGCATCGAAATTAAAAGTAGGCTGTTCCTTTGAAAAATCAACATTTAGTTCAGAAATCGTAATTTTATCAGCGCCGGTAGGAAGGAAGGCGGAGAGAATATTAAAGGTTCTAGATAAGACTTTCTTATTCCCAGTTAAGGTCGAAATGTTCCCAAGCTGGTCTTTTATCGTCAAAACCTCATTTAAGTCGCTATAAGAATTAAGCTTTGAGGATAGATTATCGATTGTGGCCTTTTTACTATCGAGGGCGAGCTGTTGGCCACCAACGATTAAACCAAAGAGAATAGTTAAGCCAACACTGGCCGAAGCGACAGCGATACAAAGGAAGAAAATAAAATTCCTAAGTTTTAAGGTTTTGATCATTTCTTCTTTTATGTCTGGGACTAAGTTAATTTCACGTGCCATTAGTCGTTACTCCTTTCCGATAGGCCGATAGCGACAGCAAATTCGTTGGCGACATCCATTAATACTCTTTGTTGTTCTTTCGTCATGCGGACGAACTGCCACGGATTTCCTTTCATGGTTGAGACATTAGTTTTAGCTTCAATAAATTCAGAGAATAGAGGAATTGTATTAGCATAGCCAGAAAGAACAATTCCGCCAATCTTTCCGCCGATGTATTTTGTCTGGAAGAAGCGGACAGATTTTGCTAATTCGGAAGCAAAATTGTCGAGATGGGTATTTAGAATCTTAAAGACTTGGCCTTCGACCTGGCTTTCATCGAGACCGAACTTCAAAATAAACTGGCGAGCTTGGTCTTCGCGGACGTTTAGGCCATTTGCGACGGCTTTAACGAAAACATTGAAACCTCCCGGAATTGAACGGACGAGACGAGGTTGGTTTTTAAAATAAACAACAAGGTCGGCAGAATTTTCGCCGAGATCAACAATCATAGTTCCATCAATTGCCCCCTGAATAGCTAAAGCGCGAGCCATAGCTAGAGGCTCCGGTTCCATGGCGATAATATTTAGACCAGTTTTTTCAATCATCTCCATAACCGATTCGGCATAGTCTTTTGCGACCGAAGAAATTAAGACTTCGGTTTTTGCAGGGTCGTTTGGACTCGGACCGAGGATAACGTAATCAGCCTTAGCGTCGCTTAAAGACATTGGAACATATTTATCCATTTCATATTTAAAGGTTTTCCGAAGTTCTTTTTCGGGCAAAGTTTCGGTTTCCACGATTGAAGTAAAAGTCTTCCCTGCTGGGAGGCCGACTGCGACATTTTTCGTTTTAATTCCCGCCTGTTCTACAGCGCCCAAAATAGCTTCGCCGAGACGTTTTTTCCCGAGGTCTGACGAATCTTGAGTTAGTTTCTGGTCTATCGGGACATATGAAAACTTCTGGAGAGTCCATCCATGTTGACTGCTCCCGGAAAGTTGTACTATTCGCATCGAATTCGTACCTATATCTAAGGAGAAGAAGTCGCCCACGCCATGCAATAAATTCATATTTTTAATTATAAGCGGAATTAGAATAAAAATCAAGGAATTTTTACGGAAACTTTTAGCCAGTAAAACCTTTCAACGTTCCCGTGTTTTCCTTTTAATTCATTATCGCGTTTTTTAATAATGACAAAATTGTTCTGTTTTAACCAAGATTCAAAGTTTTTAATAATTTCGCGCCTAGTTTTCTCATTTTTAACGATACCTTTATTTAGATCGGATTTTTTAGCTTCGAACTGAGGCTTCAACATGACAAGATAGTCGGTCTCCGGGTTTTTATTGAGTTTTTTTGCGTGTTCTAAAATCGTTTTTAGGCTCATAAAAGAAATGTCGGCTAGAATAACGTCGATTTTTTCTTTAAAGTTTTCAAAAGTAAAAAAGTCGGTTTTTTCATGTAGTTCAATCCTCTCGTCGTAACGAAGTGGGGCTTCCATTTGGTTTGTCCCTTTTTCGATTGCAATGACTTTCTTTGCGCCTTTTTCTAGAGCATATTTAGTAAAACCGCCGGTCGAGGAACCGATATCAAGGACGATTTTATTACGGAAGTCAAAATTAAAGGCGTTGTTTACGCCTTTAATTTTATAATAGCCTCTACTTTTTTCGTTCACGGTATGCATAGGTTTCCGTATCAACTGAGACGATGTCCCCTTCCTTAATGAAGGCAGGAACTTTTATGGTTACGCCGGTTTCTAGGGTTGCATCTTTCGTGATAGAGGTAGAAGTATCCCCTTTTACGGCATTCTCGGTATAAGTAACTTTTAGCCAGAGATTTTTCGGGAGCTGGAGATTAATTGGAGTCCCGTTATAGAACTGAATCTCCATTTCGTCTCCGTCTCGCATGAAATCTTTCGAATCGCCTACCATGTCGGCGGAAAGTTCGTATTGCTCGAAAGTTTCTGGATCCATAAAATAGAACTTTTCGTCGTCTTTATAGAGGTATTGAACTTTCCTGTTCGTCACTTCGGCAGGTTCGATTTTTTCTTGACCTTTAAAAGTCTTAGGTAAAAGAGCTCCGTTAATTAGGTTTTTTACCTTTACGTTTACGATTGAGCCTCCACGACCCATGACTTTCTGAGAGTATTCAACCACCTTATACGGTTGTCCGTCTAAAGTTATTAGAGTGTTCTTCTTTAGATCTGTTGGTCCGTACATTTTACCTCCTTTTAACTATTAGATACGAATGGCAAAAGCGCTAAGTGGCGGGCGCGCTTGATGGCGACCGCGAGTTGGCGCTGTTGCTTAGCAGAAAGTCCGGTTTTAGAAATCGGTTCAATTCGGCCATAAATGTCGATATATCGCTGGAGCGTCTTTACGTCGCGATAATCAAAGTATAGATTTGGATCGCTTTTAATCCTTTTCATAAAATTCTCCTTCGTTTATTAGTTCTAATCTTAGAATGGAACATCGCTAAGATCAATTTCTTCGTCCGGGATATCGTCCGGGATATCGGAGGACGGAGTCGAGTCTGTTGGTTCGAAATTATTCGAGCTACCGCCGTTATCACGGGCTCCACCGCCTGTAAAGTTGAAATCTTCGACGACAATTTCAACACGAGAACGCTTTTGTCCGGTCGTCTTATCTTCCCAACTTCGCTGATCTAAACGACCTGAGACGAGAACGCCAGAACCTTTCTTTGCGTATTGGTTAATCATTTCACCTAATTTCCCCCAAGCGGAACAGTCAATGAAAGAAACATCTTCTTTCTGGTCGCCGTTCGAATCTCGATAAACTCGATTAACTGCTACCGAAAAGCTACAAACACTAGCGCCGTTAGGCGTTGTACGAAGCTCTGGGTCACGAGTTAAGTTTCCGGTAATGATTGCCTTACTAAATCCGCGCATATTATTCTCCTTTTTCTTCTTTAGTTTCGTCTTCAGACTTCGCTAGAGCCTTTTTACGGGCCTCCATTTTCGCCTTACGTTCATCTACCCTTACTAGGAGGTAGCGCATAACCTCGTCGGAAATATTAAAGGCTGACGAGATTTTTGAGGGAGCCTCGGAAGGCAAAGAAACATCGATATAATAGTAGATAGCAAAATCTTGATCGTTAATCGAATAAGCCAGACGTTTCTTTCCGTCGTTATCCTCTTTTAGTATTTTGCCACCGTTGTTTTCGATAGTTTTTCTAACCTTATCGAGGGCGGGGTCTAAATTCATCTCTAAATCAGGATGAAATAAGACCGTGAGTTCATAGTCTTTCATAAAACTCCTTTGGTTAAAGCAAACGCGATTTTCTCCGTTTGCTGAGCTGATATTAGGTTAATTATATCATATCTGTTAAAAATAATAAAGTAGTTTTTATTATTTTACAGATTTGTTAATTGGTCGAATTCTTCCATCGAGGAAATAAGAAGCTCGCGCGGTTTATTTCCGTTTTGAGGACCAATAACGCCGATTTCTTCAAACCAGATAGCAAGACCAGAGACGAAACCGTGTCCCTTACCGAGATAGGTCTGAAGCATAGCAGTTGAGAATTTGCCTTTATTTAGAGATATTTCAACGGCTTTTCGAACTAAAGGATCGCTCGGGTCGTAACGACGTCCGAGATCTCCAAGGTCGCCTCCTCCCCCCATTCCTTTGATAGAGACTTGCTGGGCGACGACTTCGTCGTTATAGTCCGCAGGTCGTTGGGATCTTAAGAAATCAGTTACTTTTTCAATATCCTCGTCCGGGGTCCAGGCGCCTTGAATACGTTCTGGTCCGTTAGGAGTTTGTTCGGTAGAAAGAAGCATGTCGCCTTGGCCTAGTAATTTTTCGGCGCCAGAGAGATCTAAGATAATACGAGATTCCATGGAGGTTAAGACTCGAAAAGCGATGCGGGAAGGGATATTACCCTTAATTAGACCGGTAATAACTTTTACAACTGGTTTCTGAGTCGCGAGGACGAGATGCATACCGGCGGCACGACCAAGTTGTGCAATACGAACAATCAGAGGTTCAAGTTCTTTCCCAGCCTGCATCATGAGGTCGGACATTTCATCGATCACAATGACAATATATGGCATCTTGCCACCTTTTTCATCTTTATTAGATTCTTCGTGATCGGAAGAGGAATCTTTTTTAGCCATCTTCTTGTTATAGTCGGAAATCTTCTTGACTTTTTCTTCGGCCATTAGTTTGTAACGGCGATCCATCTCTCCAGCGGCCCATTTCATAGCGGAAAGAGCTTTAGAAGTATCAGTAATAACTGGGGCTAACAAGTGAGGAATTTTATTATATGAGACCATTTCGACCTGTTTCGGATCAACAATGATTAAGCGCATATCGGATGGAGAATTACGATAGAGAAGCGACATAATAAGGGTATTCGTCATAACGGACTTACCAGAACCAGTAGTACCAGCGATTAAGAGGTGGCGCATGTCAGCAAGATCGGCTACAACAGGTTTACCAGAGATATCCTTCCCTACTGCGAAGGTTAACGGGCCGGAGCTTCTTCGCCATTCGTCGGATTCGATAATCCCCCTAAGGGAGACGCTCGCAGAACGAGTA
>JAFOHW010000001.1 GCA_017421685.1 Candidatus Saccharimonadota bacterium
ACAATGGATGAGTTATCCGAGATTTTATGTTTGATGCAAGAGTCTAAAATGCCGAAGATGCCAGTTTTCTTGGTTGGGGGAGAATTTTGGAAAACTTTCGATAGAATTATCGGGGGCATGATGGGGATGAAGTTAATTAGCGTTAATGATACAAAAATTTTCAACATCACTGATGACATTAACGACATCGTAAAAGCTGCGAATAGAATTGGCCATCCAAAAATTTCTGAGAATTTCTACGATGGCTTTCGCGAAGCTTCGTCTATAATGTAACAAATTGAATACCTAAAAAGGATGCGTTAGGCCTAAACTAGAGTTGTTTTCTGCTATACGAATTAATTCGTTATATTTTGCAATGCGCTCGGAACGAGAAAGAGAACCGGTTTTGATTTGGCCAGTTCCGAGACCGACGGCAAGATGGGCGATCGAGACGTCTTCGGTTTCGCCAGAACGATGAGACATGACAGTATTATATCCAGACTTTTTCGCAAGCAAAACCGTCGTAATAGTTTCGGTAAGAGTTCCGATTTGGTTCGGTTTTATAAGAATTGCGTTTGCGATTTTTTCATCAATACCTTTCTCGAGAAGTTCGGCATTCGTGACGAATAAATCATCGCCAACAAGCTGGACCCTGTCACCTAATCGCTCAGTTAATTTCCTCCAGTTTTCCCAATCGTTCTCAGCTAGGCCATCCTCAATTGAAACAACTGGATAATTAGAAATAATCCAATCATACCAATTAATCAAATCATCAGCAGATTTCCAGTCGCCATTAGTTTTTAGGACGTAATGATCTTTGTCATAGAATTCGCTAGCAGCGATATCCATCGCGATAGCAATATCTTTTCCAAATTCATAAGCGGTTCTTTCGACGGCCAGTTTTATACATTCGAGAGGCTCGTTGTTGCCATCACGAACTTTTGGCGCATAACCGCCTTCATCACCTACCGTCGTAGGATAATCGCGTTCCTTTAAGACCGTTTTTAGGGCATGAAAAACTTCGGCAGACATCCGAACTGCTTCAGCGATATTGCCAGCGCTTTTTGGAATAATCATGTATTCCTGGAAATCGGTCGCCCAGGAAGCGTGTTCTCCGCCATTCATAACGTTCATCATCGGCATAGGGATTGACATCTCGTCTTCGGTTCCAGCTAATTTCGCGATATGCTGATAGAAAGGAATTCTGTTAGCTTCTGCGTTGGCTTTTGCGTTTGCGAGAGAAACAGCGAGAATTGCATTAGCTCCGAGATTTGATTTATTTTTTGTTCCGTCTAGCTCTAGCATCATCTCATCTACGATAGTTTGGTCGGAAGTATTATTAACTAGAACGTCGCGAATTTTTGAGTTAACGTTCCAGACCGCTTTTAGGACGCCTTTACCGTTATAACGACTTTTATCGCCATCTCGAAGCTCTAAAGCTTCTCCAGTTCCGGTCGAAGCACCAGAAGGAACCATTGCTCTACCCGAACCCCCGTTCTCCAGATAGACTTCCGCCTCGACGGTCGGATTTCCCCTAGAATCTAAAACTTGTCTTGCTTTAATGTCTTTTATCGTAGAATATTCCATGAAATAATTATATATCATTTTTTAAATACTTATGTTAAAATAAGTGTAAGTATTATTAAACTAAGGAGTTATTTATGGATGAAAATACTGGAGGAACTCCAAATCCTCTAAATCCGAACCCTGGTCCTCAGCAAGGCGTTGCGCCTACTCCGGCTGGAGCTACGACGTCGCCGGCTACAGGGCAGGTTAGAAGGCCGGTTCGAAGAACTGGTCCAGTAGTTGGCGCTACCCCTAGAACAGTTCGCCAACCTAGACCCGTAGCTCCCACGCCCGTCGTAGAGGCCCCGAGAGTTGAGCCGGTGCAACCTCCGGTCGAACAGCCTGAGCCGGACCCGATGGCGAGATCGATGGAAGCAATGCCTACAGAGACCGAAACTAAGCCAAAAAAGAAAAAAACCGGACTGATTATTGGAATTTTAGTTTGTGTTTTTCTCGCTGTAGGATGCGGAGTCGCTGCGATACTACTTTTGAATAACGGTGGCGACCCAGTCGCTCGTGCGCTTGAGAAAGCGATGAATGGGGATACCCCTGCGAATGTGAATGTAAATGGTACGTTCGTATTCGAACCTGAGGATGCGACGTCTGAAGTCAGTAAGATTCAGATCGCATTAAACACCGACGCCTCGACGACTTCGTTAATTAACTCTACGACCGCGACGATGACTTTAACAACACAAAGTGCCGGAGAGCAATCTTTAGATGTGAGTGAGATTTATGGTGCGGACGGAGATTTATATCTTAAGGTTGATGGACTAGCCGAATTCATTACTGGTCTTTCGGGAAGCTTGACTACCCCCCAGGTACTCGATACTCCAGTTGACTGTGCGGCTGATGATGAAGATTGTTCAGATTTAATCGAGACTGAGACGGAAGAAGTTATCGATACGGAGCTTCAGACGACCGACACGAGCCTCCAAGCTTATTCTCCGTACCTAGAATTTATTGATGCTCTTGATGGTGAATGGATCAAGCTTCCGGTCGACGAATTAAAGTCCTTAATCGGGGGAGAAGCGACTGGTAATGACCAGACTCAATGTGCGATGGATTTGTTTGAGAATATAAAAAATAGTAGTAATACGATTAAAGAATTCTATAACCAATATCCATTCATTGAATCAACAAATGAAAATATAACCGTTCAAAGCCGACAGAATCCAGTCTATAAGATTACCTTTAATAGTGAGAATTTAACTGGTTATTTTGGTCAGATGCGAGATGCTGATTTCATGAGGAAGTACATAACTTGTTCTGGACAGAGTCTTGGACAGATTGATAAGGACAATGTTGAAGAGTTAGTTGAGATGATTCCGGCGCTTTATGTCGAGATTGACGGAAATTATAACTTTACAAGGTTATACTTCGTAACGGATGCTGAGGATTATGGCGTTAAAGTTACGACCGATCTTAACTTCTCGTATCCTGACAACATTAACGTTTCAGAGCCAACAGAATATCAAAACCTAATGGACATACTTAACAATATGTACACAACGGTTTACGAGGAAGAGTCAGCAGAAGTAACTGAATAATTGACTTTTTAGCGTAAGTATGATATAATTAGGTAATGAATGAAGCGCTGAAACAAAAACTAAATAAACTCCCGGCTTCTCCGGGAGTTTATTTTCATAAAAATGAACAGGGAGAAATAATTTATGTCGGAAAGGCGGGAGTATTAAAAAATCGCGTAAGACATTATTTTCAAAAATCGAAGAAAGACTTAAAGACCGAATCTTTAGTCAACGAAATTTACGATACTGATTGGATTACGGTAGACAGCGAGATGGACGCTTTGTTTTTAGAGTCGGAAATGATAAAACGTTATAAGCCAAAGTGGAATATTTTGTTAAGAGATGACAAAACGGTTTCATATGTTAGAATTTCGATGAATGATGAGGTTCCTTATGTTTCTTTTACGCGGACGCCGTTAGATGATAAAGCTGTCTATGTTGGGCCATTTTATGGAAAGTCGTCAGTCGAGAAAGCGGTTAGAATTTTAAGAAAGATTTTTCCATATTACACTAAACCATATTCTGGCAAGAAAACTTTAGATACAGACCTCGGATTAACTCCCGGAATCGAAATCGGACTTTCGACGCCAAAAGATTATAAAAGAAATTTAAGACGACTAATTCGCTATCTCGAGGGAGACAAAGAAAATTTATTGGTTGAACTTGAAAAAACGATGCGAAAAGAGGCGGAAAAGGGAAATTACGAATTAGCTGGGGAAACAAAGAAACAATTGTTTGGCCTAAAGGAGTTAAATCGAAAGATTGTTTTTTCGGACAAAGAATTTCTAGATATTTCGTCGGACCAAGCTTTGAGTCAACTGCGCGAGTTATTGAATCTTGAAAGACCGCCCAGACGAATCGAGGGATATGATATTTCCCATCAATCCGGAGAAAACGCTGTCGGGAGTATGGTGGTTTTTATCAATGGAGCTTCGGCTCGAAGTGAATATCGAAAATTTAAGATTCGTACTTCAAAAAATGATGACCTTAAAAGCATGCGAGAAGTTATCTCTAGGAGGTTAAAGCATAAAGAGTGGGATTTTCCGGATTTAATCGTTTTAGACGGAGGGGAAACTCAGGTCAATGCGATTTTGCCATTAGTTAATCCTTTGGGTATCCCAGTTGTAGGAAGAGATAAATCCGGAGACCATTCTAAGTCTGCAAAAGTTAAAATTTACGTTCCCGAAAAAGGATTGACACTTTTAAGTTCGAGTTCTCATATTGCGAGATTAATTGCCCGGATCGACGAGGAATCGCATCGCTTTGCGGTCACTTATCATTCTTTACTCAAAAGAAAAAATATGCTAAAGTAATTATAGGAGTTATTTTATGCAATTAGGAAGTTTTCTAGAAATAGTCATATTTGTTTCAGCAATTCTAACAATGCTCTTAATCCTCTTACAACAAAGAGGAGCTTCGCTTGGGGCGGGGTTCGGAAGTTCTGGTGAACTTTATACTACTAGGCGAGGCCTTGAGAAATCATTATTTATCACGACAATTGTCTTTGCAGTAATATTCGTTTTATCAATTATAGGATTATTAATACTACCGGCATAATATGGGAAATTCTTTAAAAAAGCGTGGGCGAAAATTTATCCGAAGGTTTTCTAGTGCCTCAAAAAAAGCTCAAAGAGAAGGCAAAGAACATATTAAAGAAAACTTGTTCGAGCGATTGTCTCATATTAGACATATCAGGTTGCTGATTTTTGAGTGGGGGCTATTAGTTTTTGCTTTGATTATGTTAGCAGTCGCGCAAGCATTTTGGTTTGGTGATTCTTATGCGGAGAACACTTTTACTTCGGGAGGGACTTATACTGAGGCGACGTTAGGAGACGTTAATTCGATGAATCCGCTATTTGCGACTACTAGTAGCGAGAAAGTTTTAAGTCGTTTAATGTTTGCGACGATTTCGGCGCCGGATTTTTCTGGACATCCAAAAGCCCAACTTGCAAAATCGATTACAGCTACTGAGGGAGGGAAAAAATGGGTTGTTCGACTACGAGATAATTTG
>JAFOHW010000025.1 GCA_017421685.1 Candidatus Saccharimonadota bacterium
GGAGGGTTAAGACTCGCATGAGGCAACCGGATAAGTATCCACCAGTCGCCTTGAAGGACTTCCCGCCGAGGAAGTCTAAGACGTAATGTAAAATTCGGAAGGTTAAAGGATTGGGGGCTCAAGCTTTATCGAGCCCCCTTTCCCATTTCTAAAAAGTATGATATAATAACTTTTGTTAATAATTTAAGGAGAAAAAAATGCTAGCGATTCGCATGCAACGTAAAGGCCGGGCGCATTATCCTACGTACCGGATAGTCGTCCAAGAATCCCAGCGTCATCCCTTGTCGGGGCGCGTTGTGGCTGAGGTCGGCAACTATAACCCCGCAACTAAAAATCTAACTCTAGATAAAGAGGCGGTTACTAAATATTTATCTAACGGAGCCCAGCCTTCGAGTAGGGTTGCGTTTATCTTAAAGAAGAATGGAATTAAACTTCCGAAGTGGTATAAGGAACCTGCGCAGAAGCACGCTGAAGCTAAACATGCTGATAAGCTTCGTAAGAATCAGCCAAAAGAGGAGGCTCCGGTAGAGGAGGCTCCGAAAGATGAGGCGCCCGAAGAAGAGAAAACCGCAGAAGAGACACAGGAATAAATTTTCGGTCTAGGATTCTTAAAAAATATCTCAGATTTTCTGGGATATTTTTTGTTATTTTAAAACTATTATTGTGTTATAATATGATTAACATTAACATAAATGGAGAAAAATAAATGGCTACCATCGACCAGCAATTTGTAGAATACATCGTAAAAACTTTAGTCAATAATCCTGACAAGGTAGCAGTCGACCGTAAGATTGATGAGAAAGGAGTCTTACTGACCTTAACCGTTGATCCGGAAGACGTTGGGCGGGTAATTGGAAAAAGAGGAGTTGCAGCTCAGGCTATTAGAGTTCTTCTAAGGGCTTTAGGAACGAAGCAGGATGCGAGATTTAACTTAAAGATTATGAATACGGACGAAGATAAAGTCGAAGAAAAAGAGATAAAAGAAGAGAAAGAAGAGAAGGTTGAGGATGCGACGGTCACTGAGACGGAGGAAGTAGAAGAAGCCGAAGAGGATGAAGACGAAGAAGACGAAGAAGAGGGAGAAGAGGAGAAAGTTTCTTCAGATTTGGTTGAGAAAACCAGAGCTGAGCTTGCTGACTACGATGATTTAGATATTTAAAAAGGTCTTGACTTTTAAAATAAGTTCTATATAATTAAACATAAGCTAACTAACTGCGAGTCGGCTTGTAGAATATAGTAATGAGTTGAGAGCTTATCTATGTTTCGAAATCCCCCTACGTTGAAGGGGGATTTTGGGCTTGTAAAATTTTTCTTTCTGTGTTAGAATTCTTATTAAGAAGTAGTGTGCCCTGTTTTTGTAACTTTTGGGAGCTGGCGACTCTTTGGGGGAAAACAGGCAGTAATCTTCGGCGCTGAGATGAATTTATTAAGCATGGGTTAGGAGTTAGCTGTGTCTTAAAAAAGCATCAAAAAGATTAATAACACTAAGAAAAAAGAGGTAGAATGGCTAAAAAACCTAGTTTAAGTGAAAGAGTATTTTTCACTGAAGGCGACCAGGCTTTACCAATTCCGGATCTTACGGCACACCAAAAAGATTCGTGGGAAGACTTTGTCAAAAATGGACTACGGGAGGTTTTTGCTGAGCTTAATCCGATTGACGATTATACCGGGCAGAAGCTTTCTTTAAGATTTAAGGATTATTATTTTAAAGATCCAAAAGAAACTGAGCAAGAGGCAAAATTTAATCTTGCGACTTACGAGGCTCCGCTACACGTTTTAGTTGAACTCGAAAATAAAGCTACGGGAGAAAAAAAGGAACAGGATATTTTCTTTGGAGATTATCCGTGGATGACCGAGCGAGCTACATTCATTATTAATGGAACTGAGCGAGTTATTGTTTCTCAGTTAATTCGTTCGGCGGGGGTTTTCTTTAACTCTGAGACGATTGGTCTACGTCGATATTATGGAGCGAAGGTTATTCCTGGACGAGGAGCATGGCTTGAGTTTGAAACGGCTTCGAATGGAGCAATTTATGTGAAAATTGATCGACGTCGAAAAATTCCAGTAACGACTTTTTTGAGGGCTTTAGGATTTTCAAAGTCTGAAATTAAAGAGACTTTTGCTAAAGTTGATAATGGAGAGAAAAGCTACATTGATGCGACTTTGGAGAAAGATTTAACTTTAAGTCAAGGCGAGGCTTTGCTCGAAGTTTATCGACGATTGAGGCCGGGCGATTTAGCGACGGTCGATAATGCAAAATCGATGATTGAGCGAACTTTCTTTGACCCGAAGCGCTATGATTATTCGGAAGTTGGTCGCTTCAAGATTAATCGAAGGTTAGGTTCGGATTTACCGAATGAGCCAGAATTTCGTACCCTTCAAAAAGAAGATTTAGTTAAGATTATTTCGGAAATTATTCGTCTTAATAATACTCAAGAACCGGCAGATGATATTGACTCACTTTCGAATCGTCGGGTCAAATTGGTTGGCGAGTTGGTACAGAGACAATTTAGGTTAGGGATGCTTCGTTTACAGCGAAATATTCTCGACAGAATGTCAATGGCTAGTGTAGAAGATGTTACTCCGTCGCAGTTACTAAATTCGCGCCCCGTTGTAGCTGCTGTGAAAGAATTCTTTGCTACCTCACAACTTTCACAATTAATGGACGAGGTAAATCCGTTTTCAGAATTAGCACATAAGCGACGTTTAAGCTCAATGGGGCCTGGAGGTCTTACGAGAGAGCGTGCAGGATTTGACGTTCGTGATGCACACCCGACTCACTATGGACGAATTTGTACCGTAGAAACCCCAGAAGGTGGAAACGTAGGTTTAGTATTAAACTTAGCGACTTATGCTCGAATTAATAAATATGGTTTTATTGAAGCTCCGTATTTAGTCGTCAAAAACGGAAAGGTTACTGATGAAGTAGTTTATATGGATGCAGATACCGAAAATGACATGATTATTGCTGACGCTTCGGTTAAATTAGATAAAAATGGTAAGTTTGCTGAAGATTGGGTTTCAGCTCGAGTTCACGGAACTCCTTCCCAAGTAGAAGCTTCAAAAGTTACGCATGTCGATGCAGTTCATAAGGAAATTCTCGGGGTTTCGGCGAGTTTAATTCCTTTCGTAGAGAAGAACCGTGTTGACCGCTCTTTGATGGCATGCGCAATGCAGAAACAGGCGGTACCTTTACTTCGAAATGATAACCCGATTGTCGGAACTGGAATTGAACGTGAAGTCGCCAAAAATACTTCACAATTGGTCATGGCTGATGGGACCGGAGTAGTAAAGAAAGCTGATGGTGATTCGGTCATTGTGACTTACGATAAGGGAGGTGACAGAGAGTATAAATTGCAACATTTCGAGAAAACGAATGATGATCGTTGTTATAATCAGCGTTGCGTAGTTTCGCGCGGTCAGAAAGTTAAGAAGGGTGATACATTGATTGAGGGGGCTTCAATTAATGATGGCGAACTTGCTTTAGGACGAGATTTATTGGTTGCGTTTATGCCGTGGCGCGGATATAATATGGACGACGCGATTGTGATTTCGAACAAATTAGTTGAAGATGATACTTTGACATCGATTAATATTAAAGATTTCGATGTTGAGGTACGTGAGACGAAGTTGGGTCCGGAACAAGTAACGCGGGATATTCCGAACGTCTCAGAACATTCTCTTCGACACCTTGGAGATGATGGAATTGTGACTATTGGTTCTGAGGTTAAAAATGGAGATATCTTAGTTGGTAAAATTACTCCTAAGGGAGAACAAGAATTAAGCTCCGAGGAACGATTACTTAGGGCAATTTTCGGCGAGAAGGCAAAAGATGTTCGTGATACTTCAGTTAGGATGAACGGTTCTTCGACGGGTAAAGTCGTTGGCGTTCGAGTTTATACCAGAGATCAAGGACATGAGCTTAAGGCTGGCGTAATCATGCAGATTAAGATTTTTGTAGCTGAGATGCGAAAAATTGGTGTTGGTGATAAGTTAGCCGGACGACACGGGAATAAGGGGGTCGTTTCGAGAGTTCTCCCGGTAGAAGATATGCCATTTATGGCTGATGGTACCCCGATTGACATCGTGTTATCGCCAATGGGTGTACCAAGCCGTATGAACTTAGGACAGTTATTTGAGACACATCTTGGAATGGCCGCGAGAGCTTTAGGATATAAAGTTGCGACACCGTCATTCAATGGAGTTCCTGATGAGAAAATTTCGGAAGAGCTAAAGAAAGCTGGTTTTTCTGAGGATGGAAGAGTTCAACTCTATGATGGTTTGACCGGTGAACCATTCAATGAGCGTACTTCGGTTGGGGTTATGCATATGTTGAAGCTTCATCATATGGTAGAAGATAAGATTCATGCCCGTTCGACTGGTCCGTATACGATGGTAACGCAACAGCCATTAGGCGGTAAGGCACAAAACGGTGGTCAGCGTTTCGGGGAAATGGAGGTCTGGGCACTTGAAGCTTATGGTGCAGCGACTACTCTGCAAGAGATGTTGACAATTAAGTCAGATGACGTTTATGGTCGTGCGAAAGCATATGAAGCAATTATTAAGCACGAGCCAATTGAGGGGCCGAAACTTCCGGAAGGCTTCAACGTTCTCGTCAAGGAGCTTCAGGGTCTTGGTCTTAAGGTTGATTTATTAGATCATGGGGAGGCAACGGATGCTGGGGATGTAATCGAGAGAACCTCAAAAGAAATTGAAAAATCAAAGGATGATCAGTCCATCTATGATCAGCATAAAAAAGAGACTGAACCGCAAATCTTAGACCTCGACGATGCAGAAGCTGAGGCCATGATGGCGGATGAGGGAATAGAAATAACGGAGATTGACGAGGAGGATGGCACAGTCGATCTCGGAGAGGAGTTCTAAGATGGCGTGGATGGATAATTTCATTTCAGCTTCGGACTTTGACTCGATTAGATTGTCGGTCGCAAGTCGTGACGACATTCTAAACTGGAGTTATGGCGAAGTAACAAAGCCAGAAACTATTAATTATCGAACTCAGAAACCGGAACGGGATGGTTTGTTCTGCGAAAGGATTTTTGGACCGACAAAAGATATTAATCCGCATGATTCGAAATTGAAGGGTGTTCGTTCAAGGGAAGCTGCAGTAGATAAAGAAGGAAATCTTGTTACAAAATCGATTACGAGGCGTGAGCGAATGGGACATATTGCGTTAGCGGCGCCAGTTGCACATATTTGGTTTATGCGCGGAATTCCTTCAGCAATGTCTCTGCTTCTCAATATTACGGTTAAAAACATCGAGAAAGTAGTTTATTTTGCGACGTATTTAATTACTGATGCGAAAACTGAGGAAATTGAAAAAACTTTAGAACAGTTAGAGAACCAAACTGTCGCCGGGAAAGAGGCAATTAAGCTTCGTTATAAGAAGGAGGCTGAGAATGAAAATGCTGATATTAAAGCATTAGCAGAAGCCCAGGCTAACGAGATTAAAGAATTAGAAGCGGACTATCTTTCTAGGAAGGCGATGTTAGAGTCGTTCAGGAAAGGCGGAGTTATTTCTGAGGTTGATTATCGTAATCTTCCAGAGGAATACGAAGATTTAATTACGATTGAGATGGGTGCTACAGCAATCAAGAAACTGCTAGACGAGATTGATTTGGATAAGTTAATTGAGGAACTTAGAGAAGAGGAAGCGTCTGCAAAAGGACAGAAGGAAAAGAAAATTCAGAAACGTCTAAAAACTTTGGAAGGAATGCAGACGGCTGGAGTACGTCCGGAAGATTTAATCTTAACGGTTATCCCAGTTATCCCGCCAGATCTTCGACCGATGATTGCGCTTCCTGGGGGACGATTTGCGACATCTGATCTTAACGATTTATATCGACGGGTTATTAACCGAAACAATCGCTTAAAGAAGTTATTGGATTTGAACGCGCCAGAAGTTATTTGCCGTAATGAGATGAGAATGCTTCAGGAGGCGGTAGATTCATTAATCGATAATTCAGCGGCGCATGGTTCTAGAGGAGCTAGCTCTTCGAATGGACGACGAAAGCTGAAATCTTTATCGGATTTACTAAAGGGTAAACAGGGACGATTCCGCCAAAATCTTCTCGGTAAGCGTGTTGACTATTCTGGACGTTCAGTAATCGTTGTCGGACCAGAACTTAAGCTTAACGAGTGTGGTTTGCCTAAGCAGATGGCATTGGAACTCTTCAAGCCTTTCGTAATTTCTTGGTTAATTAGCCATGAACATGCAAATAATATTCGGGCCGCTTCGAGGTTAATTGAGGCGAAAGAAACTGTAGTTTGGGATGCATTGGATGAGGTTATTGAGGGTAAATATGTACTCTTAAACCGTGCTCCGTCGCTACACCGCTTATCGGTTCAAGCTTTTCAGCCAAGACTAATCGAAGGCAAGGCGATTAAATTACATCCATTAGTTGCATCTGGATTTAACGCGGATTACGATGGCGATCAGATGGCGGTTCATCTTCCATTATCGGATGCCGCACAGGCTGAGGCGAGAGAATTGATGTCTGCGACCAAGAATTTATTGAAACCAGCCGATGGTTCTCCAGTTCTTGCGATTTATCAGGACGTGGTACTCGGTGCGTATTATTTAACTTATGATAAGCCGGGAACTTATACTGATGAGCCGAAAGCATTTTCGTCGGTTTATGAAGCAGAAATGGCTTATGACCAAGGGATAATTGCGCTTCAGACCCCAATTCGAGTTTTTGCGAAGAAAGAAATCCGAAATACTACTTTGGGTCGCGTTATCTTTAACGAAATTTTGCCGAAGGAATATCCGTACGATAACTCAGTTCAGACTAAGAAACACTTGTCGAAAGTTATGGCAGATATCTTTGATCTTTATGGTGCTGAGGTCATGGTAAAGACAGCGGATGATCTAAAAGATTTAGCATTCGAATATGAGACGATTGCTTCTATCTCGACTGCAAAAGATGATTATCCGACCTATGATGAAATCGATGACTTTATCGCGGAAGGCGATGCGAAGACGGCGTTAATCCAGCAAGATTACAACGATGGTTTAACGACTGACGAGGAACGACATAAGCTTACGATTGCGAACTGGCGTGATATCGATAAGAAGATTTCAGATTTCCTAAAAGATAAATTATCTGAGATGGATACCGATATTGCAGTTATGGTTAACTCTGGTGCACGTGGTAACATTTCGAACATTAAGCTTGCTTCAGCCGAGATTGGTATCATGGTTGATATTAACAACAATGAGATTGAGCTTCCAGTTAAGTCTTCGTACAAAAAAGGTCTTAACACGCTTGAATCATTCATTGCGACTCGAGGTGCACGTCAGGGTCAGGTTTCGACTGCGCTTCGTACAGCTGACTCGGGTTATCTTACTCGTCGTTTGGTTGATGTTTCTCAAGATGTCTTTACGACTAATGAGGAAGCGGAAGACCCTGGATTTACAGTTTATCGTAATGAAACTGAGCTTTCTGGAATTGACTTTAGCGCAAGAATTTCTGGTCGTTACACCGCAGAGCCAGTTCCGGGGTATCTGGAAGCCGATGAACTAATCACGAAAGATATGGCAAAACAGATTGAGGAAGATGAAAAGATTGAATCAGTTAAAATTCAATCTATCTTATCGACAAGAGCGGTTGATGGAATTCCTAGGAAAGCTTACGGAGTTGATATGTCTACCCGTGAGTTAGTAGCTGCGAATGAGCCGGTTGGTGTTATCGCTGCGCAGTCGCTCGGTGAACCTGGTACTCAGCTTACACTTGATACGAAGCATGGTTCTGGGGTTGCTGGTTCTGGGGCAATCGCGCGAGGTCTTCCTCGTGTTGAAGAGCTTCTTGAGGCTCGAACTCCTAAAGGTCAAGCGTATGTTTCGCCGATTGATGGAGTTGTTGAAATTTGGGAAGACGGGAATCGATATATTGTACAAATTACTCCTCAGGCCGGTAAAGTTACGAAGATTGAATTAGATGGACGAAAACCAGCAGTTAAAGATGGCGAAAACGTGAAAGCGGGAGCTACTTTAATTAAGAAGAGCGGGGCAAAACCTTCGGTTAAAGCTCCTGAGGCTGGCGTTGTTGAGCTAGTTAAGGACGCGATTGTCCTCGTTGGCTCGAACTCTTCGTCGGTCAAGATGGAAATTCCTGGTGACGCGGAATTAGTTGTTAAATCGAACGATTCAGTTACGGCAGGAGATAGAATTACGACTGGTTCCTTGAATCTTCAAGATCTTTTAAAGTATAAAGGAATTGAGGCGACTGAGCGATATATAATGAACGATGTCTTAAACGTTTATGCGGCTCAGGGCCATGAAATTTCGCCAAAACATCTTGAGATTTTAGTTCGCCAGATGTTCTCAAGGGTTCAAATTAACGACCCTGGAGATACGGAATTTGTTTCTGGTGACATTACTTCTATCTCAGCGGTTAGCTCGGCGAATCGTGAAGCGGAGGAATCTGGTAAGAAACCAGCAACTTATACTAACTTATTGCTTGGTATTACTAAGGTCTCGATTTTCTCGGATTCGTTCTTGTCGGCGGCCTCTTTCCAGGATACTACACGCGTATTAATTAATGCTTCGATTAACGGTAGAGTTGATAGATTGCGCGGTTTGAAAGAGAACGTAATCATTGGTCGCAAGATTCCAGTAGGAACTGGGGTTGCGCCTTTGGAGAGTCTTGAGACTCCTGATTCGAAGGTTCCAACGGAAGAAGATCTAGAGAATCTATAAAATAAAGGGCTTAAAGCCCTTTATTTTATAGGAGACCTGTGGTATATTATATATAGTATATAAGAGGTTTTATGCATTACAAGACTATTTTCAAATCCCTAAAAAATAAAGACATGTTGAAACGTGTCGGTATTATATTCGGTATTATTGTCGCTTATCGATTATTGGCGCAAATTCCAGTTCCGATGGGAGATGCCTCGACTTTTAAAGAAGCGGTGTCAAATTTGATGGAGAAATCGGATTTTTCGAATTTTTTGAATTTGATTTCGGGTGGCGGGCTAGCTTCGTTTAGTGTTATTTTAGTCGGTTTATCGCCATATATTACGGGGTCTATCGTAGTGCAACTTTTAACGAAAGCGATCCCATCGCTTGAAGAGTTATCTAACGACGGGGGTGCGGGGCAAAAGAAAATTAATCAGTGGACGCGTATTTTAACAGTTCCTCTAGCGATTGTTCAGTCGATTGCTTATATCTTTATTTTGTATCAGTCGACGATTTCGGCAAATATTGCTTCTGATTTTACTCCGACGCTTAGAGATTGGGCTTTATCAGTTACAGCTATGACGGCTGGTTCAGTGATTCTGATGTGGATGGGTGAGTTGATTACGGAGCAGGGGGTAGGAAATGGTATTTCGACTTTGATTTTTGCGTCAATTATTTCCCAGCTTCCGACGACAATGGCTTCGCTCGGATCTGCATTATTTGACACAAGCCAGGGTTCACTGAGTCTATTTGGATGGCTTGAGCTACCGGTTAATCCGACGGTGTTTTGGATTATTCTAGGATTCGCGGTTGCGATGTTAATAGTTATTTACTTCTTAGTTAAGATTAATGAAGCGCAGAGGATTATTACAGTTAATTATGCAAAGCGAGTCCACGGAAATTCTTCATATGGCGGAATTAAATCGATTTTGCCGATTAAGTTAATTGCGGCAGGCGTTATTCCGGTTATTTTTGCGACAGCTTTCTTGTCGCTTCCGGCATTAATTGGTCAGGTTGTTACGACAATTGACCCAGGAAATGAACTTGGGGCGTCGCTTATAACGATTTTCTCAGCACCGTCGGCAAATAATTTTTCGACAATTTATCCTGATGGAATTACGGCGCAATGGTTCGCTTATCCGGCTTTATATTTCGTTTTGGTGTTCTTGTTCACGTATTTCTATACTTCGATTATCTTTAATACGAAAGAAATTGCGGACAACCTTCAAAAACAAGGGGGATTTATCGAAGGTGTTAGACCGGGGATTTCGACTTCGAAGTATCTTACTAAGGTCGTAAATCGTCTTGATTTATTCGGAGCGTTAGCTCTAGGTTTGATCGCTATGCTTCCGTTTATTACTGACTACATCTTTATTGTATTAACTGGCGCACCGATTGGTTTATCGATTTCGGGTACTGGTCTTTTAATCGTAGTAACGGTGGCTCTTGAGAATCTACGGTCGATAGACTCTAGAGCTCTAATGATAACTTATGACGATTTCGGTGATGAGCTTGAAGATTAAGGGTTGGCGAAAAATAACAAAGTGGGCGATTTGGTCAATCGTTGGAGTATTGTTTTTAGTATTTTTAGTTCGCGTTGCGACCTTTGAGCATGGATATTATAGCGGAAAGGAAGGGACTGAGAGAGCATCTGCGACGAATTTGGCGGATGAAGAGGAGTTAATAGAAGAGAAGCCTTCCAGTGATGAAGTACAGGAATATGTGGTTGCGCCAGATAGACCTAGATATTTAAGCATAGATAAATTAAGAATTTCTAAAGCAAGAGTCTTAGCAATGGGGATAAATGTTGAAGGAGAACTCGATACTCCGCGAAACATTTTTGATGTTGGTTGGTACGAATTATCGGGTAAACCTGGGCAGGGTGGAACTATGATTATTGACGGGCATAACGGAGGTCCGCATGTTCACGGAGTCTTTAAGGATTTACCGTTACTTAGTAAAGGAGATATTATTGAAATAGAGAGGGGAGATGGAATTATATATAAATATAGTGTCGTTGAAAATAAAGCGGTTTCGTTAGACGAATCCAATGATTATATGGTGACGGCTTCCAAGTCGCCTGAGGCCGGCAAGGAGTCAGTAACTTTGATTACTTGTACTGGAGAATGGTCGCAGGCGCAGAATACCTATCTATCTAGGCAGTTTACGAGAGCAGTTTTAATAGAAGGATAAAATAATTTATGCCATTTTAGTCTTTACAAAACGTTTTTTTTATGCTAAACTAGAGGGGTAATTTATGGCTAGTCAAAAGGAAGTGATAAAGCTCACAGGTACCGTTGTTGAGGCGCTACCGAATACCCAGTTTCGGGTTGAACTCGAGAATGGTCATATTATTGTCGCCCATATGAGCGGGAGAATGCGAAAGAACTATATTCGTCTTGTCCCCGGTGACAGAGTCGAGGTTGAGTTAACCCCCTACGATCTTACAAAGGGCAGAATCAGTTTTCGACTTAAGGATTAATATTAAACTTTTTAAGTTTGATGTTATGAGTTTTAGCCTCATGTTATTACAGAGGTAGAATTCGTAAAATCTTAATGTTGAGATTTCGAAACTTAATATTAAGATAGTTAAACTTAAAAAATAATTAGGAAAGGATTTTAACACCATGAAAGTACGTGCAAGTGTTAAAAAAATCTCTCCCGATGACATTATTGTGCGTCGAAAAGGCGTCCTTAGGGTCATCAATAAGAAAAAACCTAAGAATAAGCAAAGGCAGGGTTAAGAAATATGGCTAGAATAGCTAGTGTTGTTATCCCTTCCGATAAACAGGTTTGGATTGCATTAACCTATGTTTATGGGATTGGACGAACAACTTCAAAGAAAATCCTTGCGGAGGCTAAAATCGAGCCTACCACTCGGGTGAAAGATCTCACCGAGGCTGACGAACAGAAAATCAACGACATTATTTCGAAGAAATATCATGTTGAAGGGGATTTGAAGCGCCTCGTGAGTAATAATATTAAACGAATTAAAGACATTAATTCATATAAGGGAATGCGTCACAAGGCTAAATTACCAGTCAACGGCCAGCGTACTCGAACGAATGCACGTACTCGTAAGGGTAAGGCGATCGCGGTTGGTGGGGCACAACCTAAAGCTGCAAGCAAGACTTAAGGAGTTAACATGGCAGAAGAAGAAATTAAAGATACGACTGTTGTCGAGACGACTGAAGCTCCGGTTACCCCAAAAGCTAAGGCGTCGAAGAAAGGAAAGCGAATCGTTAACTCTGGAGCGGTTCACATTCAAGCAACTTTCAATAACACGATTATTAGTGTTACTGATAAGACTGGCGGAGTTTTATCCGCTTCTAGCGCTGGAGCAAACGGTTTTAGGGGTTCCAAGAAAGGAACTGCATTTGCGGCTGGAGTCGCAGCGGAGAAAGCTTTAGAAATTGCAAAGAAAAATCACGCTTTAAATTCGGTAGACGTTTACGTTTCGGGAATTGGTTTAGGGCGGGATGCAGCAATCAGGGCGATTTCAACGGTTGGAATTAAGATTGATAGTATTACTGACGTAACCCCAATCGCGCATGGTGGTGTGCGACC
>JAFOHW010000026.1 GCA_017421685.1 Candidatus Saccharimonadota bacterium
GGAATTAACCCCAGATTCGACAATCTGCCGGAGAGGATTTTTCCAATTCTCTCAGCTGTCGCTATCCTCGGCGGGCTTTATCTAGTTCTTTATCTCGTCTCGAAAGGGAAATGGGTTGGTGATGGCGACTGGATTCTTGGTGTTATCCTCGGAATTGTTCTTGGTAATCCTTGGCTCGCTCTAATTACTCTCTTTCTTGCGAATATTCTCGCTTGCCTAATTATGTTCCCATATGTAAAAAAATCCCGAAACAAAAAAATCTATTTCGGCCCTTTTCTCGTTATTGCTTTTATTATAACGCTGACTTTTGCTAATTTCTTCCAAAGCATGATAAAATAAGCATATGAAGTATCGAAAAGGGGACACTCTTATCGAAGTGATGTTAGCTGTAGGTATTTTTTCCATGATTGCTGTTGCTATTGTTTCTGTTATGAGTGAGGGAACCTCTAGCGCCCAAACTGCCCTTGAAACAACTTTGACTCGCGAGGAAATTGATACCCAAGCCGAAGCTCTTCGCTTCATCCAAACTTCCTACATCGCCGACCGAAATTCTGCTAGTGAAAAGTATCAAAAAATTTGGGAAACTATTACTGGGAGGGCTATCGACCTTAGTGAACCTAACGCTAACGCAGAACAGAACGCCTTTCTCCAATTCTCCCCCTCATCTTGCGGGGAGCTTTATGGTGATAAATGGGTCCAGGATAAAGCTTTTATTATCGACCCTCGTGCTCTCGGAGATAACGAAAAAGAAGCTGTTAGAACCTTTTCTGGCGATGTCTTTAAGGAAGCCACGACCTATCCCCGCTTAATCTATGCATCGAACGGAACTATTGAAAACAGCAACAGCCTCGTCGAGGATAAGGATACTACAGAATATAACCTTTACCAAGCCGAAGGCATTTATATTATTGGCGTAAAAGACCCTGGAAATACAAGAAAAATTGACAATCTAGATTCTGGCGCTACCCAATCCGCCTACTATGATTTTTATATCCGTGCCTGCTGGTACGGTTCGGACGCGAACGAGCCCTCGACTATCTCGACCGTAATTCGCCTCTTCGATCCCGCAATTATGGAATAAGCTATTTTGTTTCCGAATGAAATTTTTCGTGAACTTCTTTTAGGTGCGCATCCGTAACGTGCGTATAAATCTGGGTCGTTGAAATATCCGCATGCCCTAGCATTGACTGGACCGAACGTAAATCTGCCCCGTTCATTAATAAATCCGTTGCGAAAGAATGTCTCAAGGTATGAGGAGAAACATGTTTCGTAATCCCAGCCAACCTCGCGTATTTTTCGACAATCCTCTCGACGCTCCTCGCCGTAATTCTCCGAAAATTTCCCGAAGTATCAACCGCCTGTTGATTCCTCGAATTATTCAAAAACAACGCTGGTAGGGAATCGGTCCGCGCATCTAGGTAGTCCTGAACTCTATCAGCCGCTGATTTGCTAATAAAAATCGGCCTATCTTTTGAACCTTTACCACGAACCATAAACTCCCGTCGTTCTAAATTGATCGAATCACGATTCAGTCCAACCAACTCCGAAACTCGTAGCCCTCCAGAATATAACAATTCGATAATTGCTCGGTCGCGTAGACCCGACTCTGTTGATAAATCAATCTGCTCCAACATATCCTCAACCTCGCCGTAATGTAAGAACGTAACCTGTTTTCGTATTACCTTTGGAAGGTCAACCAACGAAGGGTCTAAGGATTTTATATCTCGTCTCGCTAGATACTTTAAAAAACCTCTTAGAGCGATTAAATGATAAGTTTGTGTTATAACTTTTAAATCCTCATCACCATTTGTTGAGCCATATCGATTCAGTTTTAAGCGATATTTTCGAAGTAGCTCTTTCGTAATATCTTTTGGACTCATTGAGTCCTTATTTAAAATTTCAAGTGAAATCTCAACAAATCTCTCAAGATATAACCGATAATTCTCAACCGTCTTTTTGCTCCTCCCCGCTTCAATCTCAAGATGTTCCAGAAAATCATTTATCAGCTCATAAATATCCATAAATATATTATACCAAATCCATAATCTTAAAATGCTTTTTTGAAATATGCAAGAATATTATATTAAGGAAGAATCAAAAATACCTTTCGGGGACTTCCGCGACCAACGGGGAGCGGAGTGAACGACTGAGCCCCGTAACGACGGGCGCGAAGGAGTGTTCCCAGAAAGATATTTTTGATTATTTTCTATGATATAATGTAGAAAAGGAGTTTTTTATGGCAAAATCAGAATCAGAAAAACCACGAACCGTAAAGTCGCAAGACTTTATTCAAAGAAGCTTAGTAGTTTTAAAGCCAGATACTGTCCAGCGCGGTATTATCGGCGAAGTTGTTCAGAGATTTGAGCGAGTCGGACTTAAAATTGTCGGTATGAAAATGGTTATGCCCGATGAACATCTTTACCGCGAACACTACGAAGGAATCGGCCAAATGATTACTCGCCGTGGCGAACAGGTTTTCCGTTATAATGTTGAATATATGATGACCGGGCCGGTTGTCGCTATGGTCTTAGAAGGGGTTGAAGCTATTCCTCTAGTTCGAAAGATTGTCGGCCCGACTGAACCAAAGTCCGCAGAAATGGGAACCATCCGTGGCGACTTTTCTCACATGAGCTTTGGTTATTCCGATGCGAAGGGAACTGGCGTTCCGAATTTAGTTCACGCCTCCTCTAACCAGGAAGAAGCGAAGAAAGAAATTGACCTCTGGTTCAACGCGAACGAACTTTACGACTATTCCGATCTAAACGAAAAATATACTAGATAAAAAGTTGTATTTGTTCAATAGTTCAATTACGAAAAAATATCCTGAAACAAGAAGGATATTTTTTCTTATAGTACCTTCTTTAAGAACTCTTGAACCCTCGGAGTTTTTGGATGTTCGAAAAATTCAGTTGGAGCCCCCTCTTCAATAATCTTGCCTTTATCTATAAACACAATCCTCGTCGCGATTTCTTTTGCAAAACTCATTTCATGCGTAACTATCATAATAGTCATTCCTTTATCGGCGAGTTCCCGAATTAAAGAGAGTACATCCCCGATCGATTCAGGGTCTAATGCTGAAGTCGGCTCATCAAACAATAGAACTTCCGGCGAAAGCATCATTGCTCGAATAATTGCAACTCTCTGTTTTTGTCCACCTGATAAGCTCGCCGGGAAAGAATCTGCTTTATTAGAAAGTCCAATATGCCTTAGGAGTTCTCGCGCTCTCTTTTCCGCTTCATTACGTTTCATGATTTTTAATTTCATAGGAGCCAAAAGCAGATTATCCATTACAGTAAGATTATTTATTAAGTTAAAATGTTGGAAAACCATCCCGACATTTCTACGAATTCTGCGGATATTCTTCTCGGTCAAAAGCTCTCCATTAAGATAAATCTCCCCTGCCGTCGGTTCCTCCATCCAGTTAATACAACGCAAAAACGTAGATTTCCCAGATCCCGAAGGCCCAAGAATTACAACTCTATCCCCTTCATGTAATTCAAAATTAATCCCATTTAAAACCTTGTTTGTTCCGAAAGATTTACGAAGACCCTTTACTATTAGCTCTGTATTATTTTCCATCTATTTTTCCTCCCGAAGGTCACTCTTTCTTAAATTCTTCTCAACTTGTTTCACGATAAAAGTAATCAGATAAATCGTCGCAAGATAGAATAGCGCCGCTGTGAACATCGGAACGATATAACTTGCCATATTTTGACCAGAACCAATATCTTTCGCCGCCATATTAAGATCATACATCCCAACCATACTTACAATCGCAGTTTCCTTAATGACTGTTATGATTTCGTTTCCGAGTGCAGGAATGATATTCTTTATCGCCTGCGGAGCAACAATCTTAAAGAAAATTGTTGTTCTAGAAAGCCCTAATGCTAGACCGGCTTCGGTCTGGCCTTGATCTACCGACAGAATTCCTCCCCGAATTACCTCCGCTGTATAAGCCGCGGAATTTAACCCAAAAGCTATAATTGCTGTAATAATGCTTGGGAATCCTCGAATTGCGAAAATAATGAAGAACATGATAAAGAGCTGTAATGCCATCGGCGTTCCTCGGATGATTGTTGTATAAATCCGGCAAATGAATTTCGGAACCACCATCCACTTAGATGACTTTGCTGTATCAACGAGCGCAATTATCGTCCCGAGAATAATTCCGATTAAAATCGCAAAATATGAAATCTGAATTGTTAACCAAAACCCATGTAAAAGGGAATCAATATACTCTGGTGTACTAAAAAGTTCGACAATTTTATCAATAAAACTATTCATCGACTAACCCCATATATTTTAATACTAATTTATCAATTTCAGATACGCCAGCCTCGTCCTTAACCAGCATTTCTCCTAAGACCTCGTTGAAAGCCTCTAAAAGTTCCGTTCTGTCTTTATTGACTGCAATTGCATAAGCTTCTTCTACTGGATAATCTTCCTCTCTTGTCGGGCCGGAATAATATAATGGAAGCGCCGAAAGTTCCGGATTCTTTTCTATAATAAATTTCGCGGCCAATTCGTCTGCTATCGCATAATCGATAATATGCGCGTCTATCGCATCCGCGGCCAATTGATGGGAATCGATTCCTTTGATCGTTGTTCCGGTACCCGATAAAACTCCGTTCTCGATCTCATCCTCAACAAAGATATATCCAGTACTCCCGATTTGGGAACCGAGTCTAGAGTCAGCTAAAGCTTCCCAAACGACATGGTCATCCCGAAGAGACGGAGGCATATCTTTATTGAAAATCACATACTGTACAGAATTATAATAGGGAACTGTAAAGTTTACTTTTTCTTCGCGCGCCGGAGTAATTGTTAGCCCCGCCGCCCCGGCGTCCGCAATCTTTCCCGCTTCAACATTATCAATAATGACATCAAATTCAACATTTTTAACCTGAATATTTTTATTCATTTTTTCCGCGACCCGATTTACGATATCTATATCTACCCCAACAATCTGGCGATTTTCGTAAAATTCAAATGGCGCAAAGAAAGCGTTCGTTTCAACGACATAATCAGCCGTCTTTGAATCATGAATAGTAAAGAATACGCTAACTCCCATTCCGAACGTAATCATTAAAAACAAAACCAAATATATAACGCGTTTGACCTTAACCATAACCTCATTATAGCACCATTTGTCAGAATTCGAGAATAAAAAAATGGTAGCCCCGGCGCGAGTCGCACCGAAGGTTCGACGAGCGTCCACTGTTTTTTGCTATAAAAAATGGTAGCCCCGGCGCGAGTCGAACGCACAACCTTCTCCTTAGGACGGAGCCGCTCTATCCATTGAGCTACGGAGCCAACTAATACAATATATTATAACATAAAATATCCTTTTGAGGGTTGTAAGCTTAGCTAAGCGACCTAGAGTGTGTCCGAAAAAGGGTATTTATGTTATAATTACGTTATATGAATTTGCTTAAGAAGAAAGACACGAAAAAAACCGAACAGGAAAAGGTCGAGGCGCGTCGCGAAGAAGTTCTTGCGACCGGGCGAAAATTTAAATATCCGCTCCAATGGACTCGCCACCGCATCGTAATTAACACGATCTTGATCACAATCATCGTTGTCGCGATGATTGTTGTCGGCGGATGGCTTGCGCTTTATCGTTTAGGCATGACCGACGAATTCTTATTCCGCGTAACGAAAATCTTTCCAGTCCCTGTCGCTTCGGTCGAATCCGAAAATGTCCCCTTTTCCGATTATCTTATGCTATACCGAAGCAGTATGACTTCGATTGAACGTCAGTCCGGAAGCCAATTCGACGAAAACTCAATCGAAGACCTCCGTGCTGAATATAAACGCTCTGCGCTTACCGACGCCGAAAAATATGCCTATGCGGTAAAACTGGCAAAAGAATATAATATTGAAGTCTCAAAAGAGGAAGTTACCGAAGAATTTAATCGACATCTTAGTATTGGCGGAGTTGAACGAAGCGAGGAAGGTTTCGTCAAAATCATCGGCGATAATTTCGGACTAAGCAAAAGTGAATACGAACGCATGCTCTACCTTTCATTGTTAAAATCAAAAGTTGAAATGGCTATTGACGAGGAAGCGAACAAAACCGCGAATAGAGTCGAGGCGACCTTAAAAGAAAACGATAACGATTATAAAGCCGTAGCCGAAGAATTTGGCGACCGAATTAATTACCAGGAAACTGGCGGACTCGTAGACAGCAAAAATATCGACGGCGGACGCGCATCTGAAGCTATGAAACTAGAACCTGACCAAAGTAGCGGAAAATTCATTTCCATAAATGGCGATGGATATTATTTTGTAAAACTAATTAAAAAGACCGACACAGAAGTAAATTTCGTTTCCATAAAAGTCCCATTTACGGAATTTAATAAACGCTTCGACACTCTCCGCGAAGAAGGGAAGATAAACGAACTTATCGAGATAAAAGATCCGAACGCCATCGACGGGACCATCGACGCCCCCGCTGATTAGCTATCCGTTTAAGAATCCGAATTTCTTTTTGCTTCTGTGAGAAGCCTAGAAACATAATCCGACTTAAGCGTTTTATATTTTTCGCGATCATAATTAGATTCTTTCGCGAATTGTTGTTTTTTTGAAAAATACTCGCTTGCTTTTTCAGGGTTATCCAATAGATAGTTTCTTAGAATGATGAAATTTTTATAAGTATTTCCGGATACAAGACAAATATGGACATGAAAATCTCCTTCTCCAGTCTCCTCCTCGCGACTAGCGAGAAAAATTCTATCATCATGGTTGTTTCTTCCGTCGTAGTAACCATTTTTTGTTAAAATGTCACGAATCTCTTTCATTTGTTTAGTATCCGAAACTCCTATTAGGATATCGACGATATTTTTACCACCAATTCCTACAGCGGTACTGCCAACATGCTCAATCCGAACAGATGAAGGAAGCAATGCCTCCAGCCGTTTTTTCTCATCCAAAAACCGCTGGTTAATAAAACTAGAAAATTCGTTTATTATAACAGGCATAATCTAATTTTAGCATGTTTATTATTATTAATATCCTTACTCTACGAGAAGCCCTCTTTAGAACTTTATTAAATAAAAAACGCCTCCTAAAGAGACTATCAACACTGGTGCGGGTATGGGGAGTCGGACCCCAGTCTCATCCTTGGGAAGGATACATAATA
>JAFOHW010000027.1 GCA_017421685.1 Candidatus Saccharimonadota bacterium
CAGATGCGAATGCGGGGACTAAACTGCTGAACCATGAATCTGTGACGGTGTATGGGCCAAATCAAGTAGTGAAGTTAGATAATGCATTTACTAGTAATGCGGATGCCAATAATCAGATTACGCTTTATGCGGTATGGTTGCCGGCGGATACGACTGATACGATGCAGAGCTTTGGTAGCACTCGCTGTGCTACGTTGAATACGGGTGAATATTTGGCACTTCGTGATGAGCGAGATAGCAATGTGTATGCAGTGACGAAACTAGCGGATGGCCATTGTTGGATGACGGAGAATTTGAGATTGGATCCTTCGGCGGTGGCGTTTAGTGCTACTAATACGAATGGCCCGACTGCTGATTTTATTGACGAGGCGCCTTTGTCACAAGATTCTAATACGCTTTGTAATACTGATAGCTCGGCTTGTATCGACCAGGTGTTGTTTAATGCGAATGATATTAATAGAGGTAGTAGTATGACGCCTTCACCTAGTGGTGACGGCACCATTTATTCCTGGTATAGTTATGGTGTGATGTATGGCTGGTATACTGCCACGGCAGGGAATGGTAATTATGAAATGGCGAGTGGCAATGTGGCTGGGGATATCTGCCCAGCGGGATGGAGATTGCCGACTGGTGGTGGAAGTGGGGAATATGTGAGTTTAACGAATGCGGTGGGTGGAGCAAACAATATGGAAAAGAATAACAATTTGCTGGCATTCCCGAATAACTTTATCTATTCTGGTGATTATAATTATAATACTAGTGGCGGAAGAGGCACCTATGGTAGGTACTGGAGTGCAACGCCAAATGGTAAGGCGAAGGCATTCCGTCTAGGTGTGGCGTCTACTAACTGGGTGACGCCGGATGGGTCATGGAACAAATGGGATGCGTTTGCAGTGAGATGCATTGTGAAATAAAAATAAGTTCTATGGGCTTATTTTATTTTAGTTGGTACACCGGGAGGGATTAGACTTTTGCTTTAGCAAAAGTCTTCCACTGGGCGTCGCCTCGATAAATCTAAAATATGCTTTAGATTTATACTCGGCTCCTACAGCGGGCGAACCCTACGGGTTCTCATCTCTTTCGGCATATTAGAGAATTAAAAAAGACCCTTTGGGTCATTTTTAATTCTCTGGTACACCCGGAGGGATTCGAACCCCCGACCCTCTGTTCCGAAGACAGATGCTCTAATCCGCTGAGCTACGGGTGCGCTCTGTTATTATATCATATTATTGTGATATAATAAAGGCTAATATTGATGGATGAGATAAATATTTTTTTAAGTGAATTAGAAAATTTGTACCGAGAGCGGTACGTTTCTTTTAGTGACCTGGAAGAAGTAAAAGAAAAATTTTCGGATTTCGATTTAGATAAAAGGAAATTCTGTAAGGAAAAGGCCAAATTATTTTTTAGTTTTCGGTTTAAGAGATTTTTAGAGTTGAGAAAAAAGACGAAAGCTTTGGAGTCATTTTTAGAAAAAAGAAATGAACTGAATCGCGATTTTATAAAAAAAGAACAAAGGAAAGTCTATCAAGTTGAAGGAAACAGCTTAGACCCACAACAAATTGAAGCAGTTGTTGCCTGTGAGGATGCGGAATTATTTTTAGCACCGGCGGGAAGTGGGAAAAGTGCAAGTTTATTGGCGAAAATTGATTATTTAGTAAATACGTTAAAAATTCCAGCAAGTAGAGTTTTAGTGATTGCTTTTACGAATAAAGTTGTTGCGGAGCTAAAAGAAAGAGTTTCTAATGAAGATGTAGAAATTCGAACCTTCCATTCGCTGGGAAACAAAATATTAAAATCTTACCAAGAAGAGGGGCAAACGAAAAAATTGCTTAGTGATGGGGAAATGAAGAGATTTTTCCGTGAGAAAGTCAAAGAACTAAAAACACAAAATGAAGAGTATGCGAAAAAATATAATAATTATTTACTTTTTTATCAGTCCGTTCCGGTAGATTTGGAAACTTTAAAAACCGAAAAAGAACGGATTGATTTTAATAGGATGTTTTTACGTCAAACATTAAAAACGATTTCATTATCGAAAGAAAATCGAAATATAAAAAATCCAACTTTGAACCAAGAATATGTAAAATCCAAAGAAGAACAAATTATTGCGAACTGGTTATTTATTAATAATATTGATTATGAATATGAAAGACAATATGAATTTTGCAATACCAAATATAAGCCGGATTTTACGATTTTTAATTTTTCGGAACCGATTTATTATGAGCATTTTGCGATTGGAAAAAATGGGAAGACTTGGTATGAAGGATATGACGAAAAAGTTGAATGGAAACGTGATTTACACCAAAAAAATAATACGATTTTGATTGAGACTTATAGTTATGAATGGCAAGACGGGACATTATTAACGAATCTAGAAAAGAGATTAAAAGAGGCGGGGTTAAAAATAGAACGTAGACGAGAAAAAGAAATTACTGAATTGATTGAGAAGGATTTAAAATATCATGAGGATGCAGAATCTTTAGAATCGTTATTTATTTCGGTTTTGCAATTGCAGAAAAGTGAGCGAGTCGAGATAGGGGAACTAGAAGAAAGGATTAAAAAAATTGAAAACCAATATATTAGGAAGAGAGCGCTCTTATTTTTTGAATTATATAAACCGATTTATCAGGGATATATCGAGTTTTTGAAGAAAAATAATTATTATGATTTTTCAGATATGTTGAATGAGTCGGCGGATATTGTAGAAAAATTGCCTGAGAATAGTTTAGATTATGGATATATTTTAGTGGATGAGGCGCAAGATTTGTCGACGAGTAAATATATACTTTTAAAAGCGATTTTAGAGAAATGTCGAAAGGTGAAATTGTTTGCGGTCGGGGATGATTGGCAATCGATCTATCGTTTTGCGGGAAGTAACTTAAAAGTGTTGGATGATTTTGAAAAAATTTTTGAGTATGAAACTTATCGTGGATTAATCGAATTGACTTATCGCTTTGGCGAGCCGACTGCGTATATTAGTAATAAGTTTATTCAGAAGAATCCTTATCAATCTAAGAAAAATGTGGTAGCGAAGGTTAAGAAAAAAACGCCAATAGAAGTTAAATTAAATATGGAATATAAAAAAGAAGAACCGAGCGATTATGAGACGATGAATCGGAGGATCCAGGAACTTTACGAGGAATATGGAAAAGATTTACTGAAAAAGCGGATTCAAGTTATTTCGCGTTATAATCGTGACGTCAATAGGTTAATTGATAAAAAAAGTAGAAAATATAAAAACGCGAGGCTTGTTAGTGATACGGAAAATAAGAGGGAATTTGAATGGAAGATAGACGGTACAAATTTAAAATTGACAATTCCTTTTTGCAGTATGCATAAAGCAAAGGGGATTACTCGGGATATAGTTTTTGTGATAAATATGAATGCAGGAATGTTAGGGATGCCTTCAACGAGGGACGATGATCCGGTTATGGCGACGATGTTGACAAAATTAGATCCGTATCCGTTTGCGGAGGAAAGAAGATTGTTTTATGTTGCGATTACGCGAGCAAAAGAAAAAACAATTATCATTTCGGATGCGAATCAAATTTCAAAGTTTGTTTATGAAATTAATCCGGATTTAGATAATTCTGGGGTTTTAGTTTGCCCAAAATGTAAGACGGGGATTTTGGTTAAAAGAACAAGAAAACGCGACGGTAAAACCTTTTATAGTTGTTCGAATTTTATTAATGGATGTAAGTATACGGAATAAATTTTGATGTGAAATATTTTGGTGGTTGAGGCGAATTTTTGGCGTAGGTTTTTTGTGTCTTTAGCGTAAGTTGGATAGTTTTAAGCGTAAGTGAGATGTTTGGCTTGAAATGATTTTTTTGGTGTGGTAGAGAAGGATTATGTTTAGGCTTTTAATAGGGAAGATTCATCAGTCGTATTTTTTAGTAATGGTTTGTTTTGGAGTTATTTTTGGAATGATATTTGCGTTAATTTTTCGGATTGGATTTTTTTCTTCGTGGTTGTGGATGCTCTCCTCGATTTTGTTATTAGTTTTAATGTATTTTTTCCCGAGAAAAATATTTTTAGGCTTAGCGTTTCTCGTTGGAATAGTCATCAGCTTTTTTAGAGCTTCGAGTGAGATTTATGGCGGGGATTATATTAGTCAATTTCTGAATCAGACAATCTTAGTTAGCGGAGTCGTAAGCGGGGAGCCGGAGACGGATGAGAAAGAGACAAAAATGAAATTGTCGGATTTAAAATTCGGGGAAGAAGAAATTTTGGTTCAGGGAAGTATCTTTATTTCGGCGAGTCGAAATGAAGGAATTTTTCGTTCAGATAGGATTTTGGTTTCGGGAAAGTTAACGGAGGGGTTTGGAATATATTCTGGATATATGTATCGGCCAAAGATTTTAAAGATTTTTAGACCGGAGCCGGGAGATTTTAGTTTAAAAATTCGAGATTGGTTTTCTGAGCGGATTCGGGGGTTAATTCCGGAGCCGGAAGTTGGCTTAGGGTTGTCATATTTATTAGGTTTAAAAAATGGACTTTTGGACGAGATTTCGGAAGAGCTTAGAATAGTTGGATTAGTTCATATTGTCGTAGCTTCGGGGACACATTTATCGATTTTGGTTGAAGTAGCGCGAAAGGTTTTTGGGAAAATTTCGAGATTTTCGAGTTTATTATTTTCGGAACTTTTCATTTTATTTTTTATGGCGATGGTGGGGTTTACGCCATCAATAATGCGAGCAGGAATAATGTCGGCATTAAGCTTATTGGTTGGATATACTGGGCGAAAATTTAAACCTTGGCGAATTATTTCGATTGTTATGGCGATGACGTTATTAATCGAGCCGATGAACATGATTAATTTAGGATGGCTACTTTCTTTTTCGGCATTTATTGGGATTATGGTACTTGGTCCTAAGTTATCGGAATTTTTTTATGGCGATAGGAAGCCGAAGTTTATTGCGTCGATGATTATCACGACGGTTTCGGCGACTTTAATGACTTTACCGATTAGTTTATATTATTTTGGGTCGATTTCGTTAGTTTCGATTGTTGCAAATTTATTAATTTTACCGACTTTGCCTTGTGTTATGGGGGCAGTATTTTTTGTCGGAGTTTTTTCGGGAGTTCCGATTTTTCAAGACACATTATCTTTTTTTGCGACGAAAATGCTGGATTTCCATATATCGGTCGTCGGGTTTTTTAGTGAGATGAGAAGTTTTTTAGTCGAAATACCAACTGGTCAGAGTTTAGTATTTTTGATTTATATAATTCCTGGGCTAATGATTATAATTGGATTTTTAAGGAGAAAAATGGTAAAATTAAGAAAAGAAAAGTTAACTTTAAGCGGGAGAGAAAATGTCAGGACATAGTAAATGGGCGACAACTAAAAGGCAGAAGGCGGTAGTTGATGCGAAAAGGGGAGCATTATTTACGAAAATTGGAAATCAGATTGCGATTGCGGCGAGAGGTGGAACGGATCCGGCGATGAATCCGAGTCTTGCGATGGTTCTAGAAAAAGCACGCCGAGCAAATATGCCAAAGGCGAATATCGAGCGAGCGATTGCAAGGGCTTCAGATAAATCTAGCGCAGCCTTAATTGAGGAACTTTATGAAGCATATGGACCGGGGGGAGTTGGAATTATTATTGAAGTTGCGACAGATAACAAGAACCGAACTTTACCGGCGGTAAGGCATACTTTAGATAAGAATGGTGGAAGAATGGCGGATTCTGGATCAGTTATGTTTCAATTTAGTAGGAAGGGGGTAATTGAAATTTCAGAGAAAGGCGAAGAGGCTTTAATGACTGTTCTAGAAGCTGGCGTTGAGGATGCGACAGAGGAGGATGAAGGTATTACGGTTTATACGGAGCCTTCAGATTTGATGAAAGTAAAGGAATCTCTGGCTTCTTCGGGGCTTACGATTACTTCGGCGGAAGTTCAGTATGTTCCAACTTCGTATGTTCCGATAGAAGGTGATAATGCGGAAAAATTGGAAAAATTGCTTAATGCGGTTGATGATTTAGATGATGTTACAAATGTCTATACGAATGCGGAATAATTAGAGCAGGATTTATAAAAAATAGGCCCGGAAGTCGGGCCTATTTTTTAGTTAAAATCAGATTAGCGACCATTTTTTAAGCGAGGGTGTTTTCGCTTATCGCTGTGTTTATGGTTATTGTTTCGATTTTGCTTCGAAACCGGTTTCATCTTAAATTTTCTTGCCATGATAGGATTATAGCATAAATAGGGAAAGATGTAAAATTGACAGGGGGAAGATTTATGATAAAATAGTAGGTGGAAAGGTGGCCGAGTGGTTTATGGCACTGGTCTTGAAAACCAGAGAGGGAAACCTCCGCAGGTTCGAATCCTGTCCTTTCCGCCAAATAATAAAGAAGACCCGAAGGGTCTTGTTTATTATTTGATTGGATAGGGTAAGAACCGTAGGTTTGGACGCCGGAGGAGGCGAGTGAAAAAGTTAAGTTTACTTAACTTTTTTTGAGGCGACGTCCGGCGTCATGCTTTTGCGAAGCAAAAGTATGAATCCTGTCCTTTCCGCCAAGCCAAAAGTAGCAGAAAAACGAAGTTTTTTAGCGAACTGAAGGGAATAAAAATTTGGAGCTTGCTCTGGTTTTTTGTTGATTTTATTCTGGTTATGGTATAATGAAGATATTATTGTCAACCAAAACGAAGGATAATATGTCATACTTAAGAAAATTCATCGGATTATCGTTATTATTAGCGGGGTTTTGTTTTGTTTCGCTTTTTTTCTTATCCTCTCCCCCCACCTCCGCCGACGAACCCTCCTCTACAGCTCACGCTACAGCTACAATCACAGTTCCAGAAGCCTGTACCTTTTCTGGTACAGTAAATACTCCACACAGGGCAGAAGTTCCTGCTGGAACCTACGTTGCCGATATTGGTTCTACTATATTTAAAGTAGTATGTAATGATAGTGGAGGCTTTTCAGTATATGCCATAGGTTATACAGGAAAAAGAGAAAAGAATGATAATAACAATGTACTAGACGCTACCATAGGAGGAACTCTAACTCCAGCTTATAATATAGCTTCAGGAACTGCTACTTCTGGCAATACATCTAACTGGGCCATGAAACTAACTCCAGTAACAGGAACCTATGCGCCAACAATTACGAATAGTTATGATGATTACAATACAGTACCATTAACTAGTACTAAAGTAGCACAATTTACTTCAGTGACTGATGCTGGAAATAATGCTACAGGTTCATCCTTTACTGCTACTTATCGTGCCTATGTATCAGGAGGACAACCAGCAGGGACTTATGATGGTAAAGTGAAGTACATTATGGTGCATCCTGCTACTAATGTCCCAAATGAGCCGAAGGATTGTCCTGCGAATAACCTTTGTTACTTCCCGAATGCTGGAAATACTGTTGCTGATTCTATGGGGGATCAGAGCATCTCTTCTACAACCTCCGCTACTCTATGGGCAAGTAACTTTAAGAGACCTGGCTATGGCTTCGCAGGATGGTCTGATGCTTATGATTATGTAGTTAATGAAGGCAGTGAATCTAATCCTGATGCTCATATCTATGGTCCTAATGAAACAATAGAATTTACCGCTGGAACCTATAGCTCTACAAACGGAGGACTAAGACTTTATGCCGTCTGGGTCCCTTCAGCAGGAAGTCTACAAGGCTGGAGTGGATGTAGTACTCTAGGTGAGGGAAAAATCACAGCTCTTACGGATGAACGAGATAACGATACTTATGCTGTAACAAAACTGGCTGACGGTAAATGTTGGATGATAGAAAACCTAAGGTTAGATACAGCAGGTTCATTAGACGCCACGAAGTCTAGTACAGGGTCTTATGGTGGAGTTTTCTCAGGACTTGCTAACCCGGAGACGGCGGCTTTTACCAACTCTACGACTGTTAATAGTAGGTATAAATCAGATGGTTCGGGTGATATCTATAACGGGGCTACTAATCCGACTACTTTAAACGATATAGGGACAAATAATTATCCAGGCTATAGGATGCCTCGTTATAATAATAGTAATACTAATGACGATAGTGCTATAAATCCTAATACGACAGTAATTAATATGGACGGAGTAAATCAAAATATTTATAGTTATGGTAATTATTATACTTGGGCTTCGGCCATTGTGGATACAGCATATTATGGGACTGGGAATGTTAGTGTCGCTACTTCGCTTTGTCCTACGGGATGGAGACTACCTAGAGGAGGAAACAAATCCAACGAAGCTAATAATGATTTTTGGAATTTAGTAGTAAACGAATTAAACGGTGGGACTAAACCGGCTAATTACGAAAGCCAGGTGCGACCATATTACACGGGAACCGCAGAAGCTGGTCCAGTAGACAAGAAAATCAGAAAATATCCGAATAACTTTATTTATTCTGGAAATATTACCGGTGGAGGGTCGGCTAATAGTCGGGGTTCGTATGGGGAATACTGGTCTTCTACGGCGTATGATAGGTATTATGCCTATAAATTGGTTTTCTACAATTCGGGTGTCTACTCAGGGACGTATAATAATGCTAAGTATGGTGGACTCGCTTTACGTTGTGTCTTTGGTTCGTAGGGTTCGTTTTCTTCAGAGCCCTACAGAACGTTCAAGGATTTCGCATAAAGCGAAATACCTTGAACACCCCGAAAAATCCCGACAGAATTTTCGGGGGTAGATTTGGGTGACTTAAGATTTTAGGGGTTAATCGATGTCGATTTCGGTTCCGCAGGTTGCGTTAATGCCGAGGTTGCTTAAAACTACCATTTCTTCGTCGGTAATCATATGAGTTGAATGGAGTTCGGTGCCTTCGAGCTTATTTAGATTTTCGATAACCTTTTTTACGATTGGGTTCGTTGTTGAACAAATAGAGAGGGCGAGAAGAACTTCACCGAGCTTTAGATACGATTCTTGAAAATTGCTAACTTTGTTTTTTATTTCGAGGATTGGTTCTAGGACGTTTGGGGAAATTAGGTCGACCTCATCGGGGATTTTATTAATAGTTTTCAAGGTGTTTAGCATGGTGCTAGAAATTGGGGAGAGATAGTCGGTTTTTCGGCCAGTAATATATTTTTTTCCGATTTCGATACAGGCGCTAGGGAGATTATTCGAGCTTAAGCGTTTTTCGGAAGCTTTAATAACGACTTTACGATCATTTTCGGAGATACCAAGTTCATTCATGAGCATTTTGATTCGTTCTGGGACTTCTGGGGTTACGGCACCTTTTTTCAAGTCAGTTAAAGCACGATAATAGCGACGGATAATTTCATCTTTTGCAGATTTTCTTACGCCTTTATCATCAGTAATGCATTCTCCGATAACGTTGACGCCCATGTCAGTTGGAGAATAATAAATATTTTTTCCAGTTATACGATGAAGAATTTCCTTTAGAACTGGAAAAGTTTCAAGATCGCGATTATAGTTCACGGCTTTAACGCCGTATTTTTCAAGATGGAAGTGGTCGATCATGTTTTTATCATTTAGGTCAGCAGTAGCGGCTTCGTAGGCGATATTAACGGGATGCTTTAAGGGGAGAGACCAGACGGGGAAGGTTTCAAATTTTGCATATCCGGCTTTAATTCCGCGCTTAGATTCGTGGTAAAGCTGGGAAAGAGATGTCGCAAGTTTTCCAGAGCAGGGGCCGGGGGCAGAAACGATAACAAGCTGGCGAGAAGTTTTAATGTATGGGTTTGCGCCATAGCCTTCATCAGAAACAATAGTATCAACATCGGTCGGATATCCTTTTGTGAAAGTATGGAAGTAAGTTTTAATTTTATAATCTTTTAATCTTTCGGCGAAATCTTTAGCTTTTTTCTGGCCGTTGAATAGGGTTATGACTACAGAACTAACGTAAATGTCACGAGAGCGTAAAAATTCAATTAGGCGGAGGACTTCGATTTCATAAGAAATCATATGATCGGCGCGGATTTTAGATTTTTCAATTGCGTCGGCATTAATGCAAAGGATAACTTCGGCGTCGTCTTTAAATTCTTGGAGGAGGCGGATTTTTAAGTCTGGGAGAAAACCGGGAAGAGTACGAGCGGCGTGTTGGTCGTCGATAAGTTTTCCGCCGAATTCGAGATAGAGTTTATCGAACATTTTGATGCGGGCTTTAATTTTTTGTTTTTGAATTTTTAGATATTTTTCAGCAGAAAAACATTTCTTCATTATTGGACCTCCTGGATTTTATTCTATTATATCACGGAATGGATAAGGGCGGAGAAGGAAAAAGCCGTTCATATTATAACTCTTATGCTATAATTGTGGTATGAATGAGAATGAAATTCAGTTAAAGCGAAGAGATAATGAGGAACAAGCGACGGCCGGAAGAGCGCGAATTCTGAATTTGCCATATTTAGATACAAGAGGATTTGAGAATGAGATACCTTTAGTTCCGAATCTTTTGACGATTCAGGAGATGCATCAGAATTTCATGATTCCTTTGCAAGAAGGGGGAGGAGAAGAGCATTATCAGTTTATGGTCACGAGCCAGACGCCGAGAACAGTAATAGAGCGAATGCGACAGGAATATATGGACGAGGGGGAAAGGGCGGATTTCTTCTTAATTTCGGGGTCAGCTTATAAAGTTTTTATGTTGAGATATGATCCGCCGAAACAAGTTCATTATGATGATATTAAAATTGCGGGGGAGGGAGATTCGGAGACAATAGCGGAAGTTTCACAGACTTTAGCGTCGGTTTCGACGGAGAAGGTTTTTGACTTCTTAATCGATCAGGCGGAAAAATTAGGAGCTTCGGATATTCATATTGAGAATCTTAGGAATGAAATTCGGATTAGGATGCGAGTTGATGGGATTTTACATCCGGTTGCGATTATTGATAGAGATAAGTATCGAATTTTTATGGGGGAACTTTCTTCGCGAGCGAATATTTCGACAGCTTCGAATGAGCCACAATCTGGACATATGCAGAAGGAGATTAACCGAGATGGGACGACATATATCGTAAATATTAGGGTTGAGACGATTCCGACAATGTATGGGCAGGATGCGGTGCTGAGGTTATTTAATTTCGATGAATCTTTGCTTAATCTTGATTCGTTAGGGTTATCCGATGAGGAAAAAAGCGAAATTATGAAAGTTATTTCGCATCCGAGAGGGCTAGTTTTAATCGTTGGGCCGACGGGTTCAGGGAAATCGACGACTTTATATTCAATGTTAAATGCTTTAAATACGACGGATAGGAAGATTATTACGCTAGAGGATCCGATTGAGTATGGGATTACAGGGATTTCGCAGATTCCGATTAATACGAACGCGGGAGGGTCGTTTGCGGAAGGGCTTCGTTCGGTGTTACGTTTAGACCCAGATGTTGTCATGGTTGGGGAGATTCGAGATTCGGATACGGCAAGAACGGCGATTCAGGCTTCGATTACGGGACATTTAGTTCTTTCGACTTTCCATGCGAACTCTTCTTCGGCGGCGTTTTCGAGAATGATTGATTTAATTGGAGTTAACCCGATATTCTCTAGTTCGATTCGGCTAGTCATGGCGCAGAGACTGGTTAGGAAATTAGCGGATTCGAAAAAAGAGCGTCCGGCGACGGAGTCGGAGGCGAATTATATCCGCGAGGTTTTAGAGGGGGCTTCGCCGGAAGATTTAGCAGGAATAGATTTAGGAAATATTGTACTTTATGATCCGGTTCCGACTGAAGAAGCGCCGTTTGGGTATAGCGGGAGGACGGCAATCATGGAACAGTTAGTTGTTTCGGAAGAAATCCAGGCGTTTATACGAGGGGATATTGCCGATGTTAATACGAAGGCAATTGAGAAAGTTGCGAGAGCGAATGGGATGTTGACTTTAGAACAAAAAGGGATTTTAGCTGTACTTCGAGGAGAAACTACTTTAGAGGAGATATCGCGTGTGATATAATTAGGGCTATGAGTGAAAAAGAAAAAGTTGTTTCAGACTATAATGGATATGATTATAAAAAAGAATTTTGGGAAAAAGTTGATCGTGAATACGAAGATCAAGCTGACCGGATGGCGATTCGAAAATTACTACCGAAGCGAATGGAAAAATTTGCGGATATTGGTGGGGGTTATGGGCGACTCGCTAATGAATATCTAAAACGAGCACATAAGGTCTTTTTGTTTGATTA
This sequence comes from Candidatus Saccharimonadota bacterium, assembly GCA_017421685.1. Taxonomy (GTDB): domain Bacteria; phylum Patescibacteriota; class Saccharimonadia; order Saccharimonadales; family Saccharimonadaceae; genus Nanosyncoccus. The sequence goes on from JAFOHW010000027.1 coordinate 12,101, forward strand.
TTCAAAAACCGAGTTAGAACAGGCGAAAGAGATTTATGGAGATAAAATTGAAACAAAGGCGGGGGATATTTATAAGTTGCCTTTTAAAGACGAAGAACTTGATGGTTTGATGATGGTTAGGGTTACGCATCATTTAAAACATTTAGATAAAGCGGTTGCAGAATTGTATCGAGTTTTGAAGCCGGGAGGAGTTGCGGTGATTGAGGTTGCGAATAAACGAACTTTACCGAAGATGGTACGTTTTATAACGAGGCGTTCGAAAGTTAATCCGTTCGATAAGAAGGTTGCGAATTATAAGGAAATTTCGAAAGACGGATTTTATAATTACCATCCGAAATATGTTGAGGAGATTTTCGATA
>JAFOHW010000028.1 GCA_017421685.1 Candidatus Saccharimonadota bacterium
CGAGAAGAGTCAAAGTGAAGAAAGTGAGCGAAGAAAAGAATGGAAGCGAACGGAAAATCGTTTAGCGGAACGAGAAGTCTCGCTTGACTCAAAATTAGATCAACTAGAGAAAAAGACGGAGAAATTAAGTAAGGAAGGACGTGAATTAGAGGAATTGAAGAATGAAATTAAAGGAATTCGAGCGAAGCAACACGAGAAACTGGAAAAGATTGCGGGGCTTTCAAAAGCGGAAGCACGTGAGAAATTAATGAAGATGACAGAGAACGATATTAAGCAAGATTTAACTGGGCTAATCGTAAAAGAACAGAAAGAAATTAAACATGAAATTGATGAGGTCGCACAAGCGATGTTGTTGACGGCGATGGAAAGGATGTCCTCTGAGGTCACGGCTGACAGAACAATTACGGCTTTAAAACTTCCAGATGATGATATGAAAGGAAGGATTATTGGTAAGGAAGGACGAAACATCCAAGCTTTACAGCGAGCGACTGGGGTTGATGTCATGGTTGATGATACGCCTGGTATGGTAGTTTTATCGTCGTTCGATCCGATTCGCCGACAGGTTGCGAGATATGCTTTGGAGCGGTTAATGAAAGATGGACGAATTAACCCGACTTCGATTGAGGAAGCGGTAGTTAAGGCGGAACGTGAGATTGAAAAGGAAGTGGTCAGAGCAGGAGAGGATGCGGTTCGAGAAGTTGGGATTGTTGGAATTCCGAGAGAGCTAGTACACTTAATTGGCGAACTTAAGTTTAGGACTTCTTATGGGCAGAATGTTTTACTCCACTCGATTGAGATGGCTCATGTTGCAGGAATGATCGCGGAAGAAATTGGTGCGGATAAGAGAATTGCAAAAACGGCAGCGTTAATGCACGATATGGGTAAGGCGGTAACGCATAAGATTGAAGGGAAGCATGCGGACATTGGAGCGGAGCTTGCGAAGAAGTACGGCATGCCGGATGAAGTTGTCCATGCGATTGCTGCGCATCATGATGACATTGAACCGACGACGCCAGAAGCGATTATCATTAAGATTGTTGACGCGATGAGCGCAGCGAGACCTGGAGCAAGAAATGTTTCGGCTGAGAACTTTGCGGAAAGAATGAAGGACCTTGAGAATATTGCGACATCGTTCCCGGGGATTGATAAGGCTTATGCAATTTCGGCGGGACGCGAGATTCGAGTTATTGTCGAACCAAAACAAATTGATGATTTATCAGCTTTGAAGTTAGCACGAGATATTGCAAATAAAATTGAGGCGACAATGTCATATCCTGGAATTATTAAAGTCAATGTTATTCGAGAAACACGCGCAGTTGAATACGCGAAATAATCGGAACTGAATAATTAAAGATTATCAGTTAGACTAGCCATTTGTTTACTATCGGGATTTTATTTAAGAATATGGATATAAGGAAAGAGGCGCTAGTAACCAGGAAGCCAAGGGCGGGGACCGAGAGAATTGGATTAAAACTTAAGGTGTTAATATTAAAGACATCGTCTAGGACGAAAAGAATTAAGACGTGAACGAGGTAAATTCCGAGACTGCATTTTGAGAGGAAGAGAATGGTTTTTTCGGTCTTTTTGTTTTTGATTTTATGAAAGTGTTTTTTGAAGAAAACAAAGATTGCGATTGAGGTCACGAGAACGTTTAGAGTTAGATTTCCGTAGAAGAGCGGGTCTGGGGAGTTTTCGTATCTAGATAAAAGGCAAGTTGCAATAAATGTAACAAGAAAACCGATAAAACCGAGTATATATAATATATATTCGGTTTTTTTCGGGATTTTTATTGTACTCAAGACGTAGCCTAGGACGAAATACCCACTGTATCCGATAACAAGACCGAGTTTTTTATTCATGTACTCTATGGTTTCGTAAGCTAGCGGAAATTTTATTCCGATTAAATCGATAGATTTCGGGAGGATAAAAGCAAAGATTAGGGCGAGGAGAAGGAAATACTTTGTTAATTTTTTATCAACTACAATTTTTCTCAAAAATGGAGTTATCATATATAGCCCAATAATCATGAATAAAAACCAAAGATGATAGGGGCCTTTTAAGAGTCTTGAAATGAAAATGCTGGGGCTAGTTACGTCTTTCTGGACGAAGAATTGATATAAAACGTAAATTAGCGACCAGGCAAAAAAGATTACGACAAGTCTTAAAATATTCTTTTTATAGATTTTTTCGATAGGCTGGTCTTTTCTAAGGAAGAGAGCTCCGCTAATCATAACGAAAATCGGAACACCGAAGCGAGAGAGGGAATCGAAGAAATTAAAAACTGTCCAGTCACGAGAGAAAATATCGACAGCATACCAATTTTGGGCGGAGACGTGAACAAAAATTACGGAAATCATAGCAATGATTCTGAGGGTGTCGAAATAGAGAATTCTTTTCATGCTTTGTCTCCTGGTGGTACCGTTATATATTATATGATATCATATGGATATGCTATTGTACGAAGACTTTTTTCGCGTTTAAGAGATGAAAGCGTTCTTGCCATGTCAGACATTATAGAAATAAAATAAGTCCCTTTAGGACTTCTTTTATTTCTATGATGAGGGGCGAGTAGACGTTGTTGCTCGGCTTTGCATGGTTGTGGACTGGTGTATTGACCACCCCGAATACACGGCTAAGATCAAGGTTATACCTAAAAAGAATTATCCTATTCTAATGCCGTGCGAGTTCTGAGGTATACATATATAGGCAAAGAGATGGGGATGTCGCTTCGCTCCATGGGGATGTCGCTTCGCTCCATGGGGATGTCGCTTCGCTCCATGGGGATGTCGCTTCGCTCCATGGGGATGTCGTGCTTCGCACTCCATGGGGATGTCGTGCTTCGCACTCCATGGGGATGTCGCTTTGCTCCATTCGAACTTTTAGGATAATACAGCTTTATTGGAGTTGTAAAGGCTTAAAACAATGATTAATAAAATAAAACCTAATACTAAATATTGCATATTTAGAGAAACATGCTATAATTTTAACAAGACAAGTGGAAAATTGTTGAACATTTTTAGTATTTTTCTTATGTTGGCAAACATCTCAGTTTGTCGCATATGTGTGGCTCCTTTGGGGCGCGACGGGCTGTTTTGTTGTCCATATATACACTCATTATTCCAGGAAAGGACGGTGACTCGTTATGAAGAAGCTTCTTGACGTCAAGATTACGCCTTACGATACCGCCCAGAAAAATGGCGCAATGAATTGTGCTAACTGCTCTGGTGGCAATTGCAATGGCGGAGGTGGCGGAACATCTTGCGGTGGCGGTGGCGGGCATTAACCCCCACCGAGATTCATTCGACATAAGATATACAAGAATGTTTGGTCTCACACATGCCAAACCTTCGCCCCTGGCCCGGAACCTAAATTCCGGGCCTCTTTCTTGCCTAAACTCTATAAAAATGTTATAATATAATGGAGAATTGTCTCTGGGACCTTAAAAACTTTAGTCTTTAGAAAGGAAGGTGTTTTAGATGGACATCGATTTTATCCCAATCTTAGTGGTTCCAGCGGTTCCATATAAAGGAGGGATAAGATTCCTCCACCGCGAGAACCAGATCGATATCAGCCCCGACGTGGCTGATGAAGTTTGGAAGATTTTGGGTTTCTGCAATGGATATACGAATGTTTCTTCTATCATTGAGTCTTCTGGCTTACCAAAGGATGAAGTGATGGAAATTCTCGTTGAACTAGAGGATATGGAACTTATCGTTGATTCAAGGCATCAGTTCATGCATTTTCATCGTATCAGTAACTACCCGTCTGCTATCAACTCGAACCTCACTCAAGACGAGGTCGAAGCCTACACTAAAAGTGAAAGGTTGCCGGTTAAGTCTGGTGAGGTTATCCAGTTTGATTGTGACATATCTTCGGCGCTATTCTCAATCAGGGAAAATCGACGTTCTTGTCGCTCTTTTTCAGAGAAAAAGATGACAGCTAACCAAATCGGTAGTATTTGTCACTTCGCCTACTCGATTCCTGATCATTCGGTGCCGAGTGGCGGAGCACTCTATCCGCTTAGGATTTATGTGCTAATCGAAAAACCACAAGATGGA
>JAFOHW010000029.1 GCA_017421685.1 Candidatus Saccharimonadota bacterium
CAGGTTCATCCTTTACTGCTACTTATCGTGCCTACGTATCAGGAGGACAACCAGCAGGGACTTATGATGGTAAAGTAAAGTACATTATGGTGCATCCTGCTACTAATGTTCCGAATGAACCGAAGGATTGCTCGGCGAATAAGATATGCTACTGGCCGAATGCTGGGAATACAGTGGCTGATAGGATGGGAGATCAGAGTATAACTGCTTCGTCAACATCTGCTGATTTATGGGCAAGTAATTTTGAGAGACCTGGCTATGGCTTTGCTGGATGGTCTGATGCTTATGATTATGTAGTTAATGAAGGAAGCGAGTCTAATCCTAATGCCCATATTTATGGTCCGAATGAGACAATAGAGTTCACGGCTGGGGCTTATAGCTCAAAAGGTTTACCTCTTTATGCCGTTTGGGTCTCATCAGAAGGCAATCTCCAGAACTGGAATGGATGTTCTACTTTGCCACAAGGAAAAGTTACTGCTTTAACTGATACACGAGATAATGATACCTATGCCGTAGCAAAACTAGCTGATGGTAAATGTTGGATGATAGAAAACCTAAGATTAGACACAGCGGATTCATTAGACGAGACTAAATCTAGCACTGGGGCTTATGGTGGAGTATTCTCTGGACTGGCTAATCCAGAAGTATCTAATTTCTCTAATACTACTCCGGTAGTAAATAACAGTAGATATACTTCGGATGGGACAGGCAGTACATATAACCCAATCACTAATCCAGTCACACTGACAGATTTAGGAACAACTAATAGGCCAGAGTATAGAATGCCTAGGTACCGTAATGATAACACCAACACGGATGCAACCTTAAACCCCAATGTGAACGTAGCTAATATGACCGGAGCTGACCAAAATGTCTATAGCTATGGTAATTATTACACATGGCATTCGGCTATTGTAGATACTACGGTATATGCGTCAAATAATACCAGCGTAAATACTTCCCTATGCCCTACAGGTTGGAGATTACCAAAAGGAGGAAATAAATCCAATGAAGCCAATAATGAATTTTGGAGACTAATAGTAAACGGAATAAATGGAGGAGTTAAACCAGCTAATTATGATAGTAGTACAACCCCATATTATGATGGGGTGGTTGAGGCTGGTCCAGTAGATAAAAAGATTAGGGCTTGGCCTAATAATTTTCTTTATTCTGGAGGTGTTGGCAACTCGTCGATCAATAGCCGAGGTTCTTACGGTATTTATTGGTCCGCTACTGCGTGTGGCAGTAGCGGAGCGAACAGCCTGGACTTTTACGGCTCGCGTGTTTATCCTGGAGCAAACTTCTTTAATAAGTATTTTGGTAGTACATTACGTTGCCTTATAGGTAGTTCTTAGATTCTGTCTTGTTTATTTCCTTCAAGGTTTTATAAGAACGTTTAAAATGTTAGATTAATTTCGTATAAACAATTATTTTTATGTTAAAATAGATATATTATGGTGTGTATAGCTTCGTTTATTATTCTGGCTTTGATTGGTGTGTTCGTTGCGCTGATTTCGATTTTTAAACCTAAAATCGGAAAGGCTTATCTTAAGGCCTTAAAGAAGGCTTGGGGTTGTCTTTGGAAGAAGGTCCGGCTTCAGAAATGCGAAACCGGATTTAAAGAAGATGTAAAAAACACCCTACTTAGCCGAATTATGATTAAGCATCCGAAATGGGTTAAGCCTTTATCGATAATAATTGAGGCTTTATCTATCATAATTGTCATTGTAGCGATTTGGGCGCTCCTAACCGCGATTAAATCTCTTCTCGCAATTTGGGCCCTGGGAAGCTGTAATGTAACGAAGCCCTCGGCGTGTACGATGGGGGCAGAAGTTTGCTCAATCGATGAGAGCGAACCGACTAATGTCCTGGAGGCGACTGGTCGCTGGTTTACGGAGTGGGGCGAGATATTCGAAGCGATACCGGACAAATTCAAAACCTACAATGCGGAGGAATATACTTTTAACTATATCACTATAAATCCGAGCGAAATAGACGGACTTCTGTATGCCGTAGATATTTTCGATCCGGGATGTTCGGTCTGTATGATTTCGTACAGGAATCAGAAAAATTCAGGATTCTTTGACAGCTATAATGTTAGACTGGTCCCGTTCGCGATCCAGGGCCCTGATGATAATTACAAATTTAAGAACTCCGAGATAATTGTACGTTATATGTTCGCGTTAGAGCAAGTTCGCTCAGGGGAGTCATTGATGATTATTGATAAAATCTTTACCGAGAAGAACCATGACGGTATTTCTTACCAAAATATGTTTAATGAAGAATATTCAAACGACGAGGCCAGAGCAAAGCTTGAGAGCTGGCTTAAGGCGGACGGGATGAAGGATTCTGAGATTCAGGAAGTTCGTGAGATCTCGGAGTCGGAGGAGATAACGACAAAAATGAATGAGAACCGAAAGATCGTCGAGGAGGAGATTCGGGTTAAAGGAATTCCAACAATGATTTATGGCGGGAAGAGACATACTGGATTATATAAATCCGAATAAGCTAATGTTTTTATGTAATTTTTACAACAATTTGCGTCTGACCGATGTTTTTCTAGTGGAAAACTTTTATAAAACAATCTTGACTTTACGGGCATAAGGATATATTATAATAATAATACTATATTTAGACAGGAATGCGAGGTGATGTCTGAAATACCAGAAAAACAAATAAAGAGACTACGTAGTCTTCTTAGCGAGGCGGAGACTAATCTATCAGCTGCTAAAGAGCTTTTAATCTCGATTTTGGGAGATGGAGGAACGATTTCTGCGCCTAGAGATACGATTGTAACGAATCCAGAAGGAAAGATTATCGAAGGGATTTTCGATGGACAAATCATGATTGGTCCTGACGGGAAGAATTATCCGGTTCCGGCGAACTATGCTTCGAAATCGAAACTCGTCGAGGGGGATATTATGAAACTGACAATTACTGAAGACGGAAGATTCCTTTATAAGCAGATCGGTCCGGTCGAACGAAAAACCGTGATTGGAACTTTGACACATCATGACGATAAATATTTCGTAGAGGTTGCCGGAAAAGAATATCAAATCCTCTATGCTTCGGTTACTTATTTCCATTTACGTGAAGGTTCTCAGGTTTCAGTAACGATTCCGGCGAATAATGACGATGCGACTTGGGCGGCCGTAGAAGCCGCGTTATAATATATCTATGAAGGCGTTATACCGAAAGTATCGACCTTGTAAGCTTAGTGAGGTCGTTGGGCAAGAGCAGGTCACGAAGACTTTAGAGAGCTCTCTTAAACAAGGGCGAATTAGTCATGCGTATCTTTTTATAGGCCCGAGAGGAACTGGAAAAACTTCGGTTGCGAGAATTTTTGCTCACGAAGTTAATGGGTTTAAGTATGAGCCGGAGGATGACTATGTTGATATTATCGAAATCGACGGTGCATCAAATCGTGGAATTGATAATATTCGGGAACTGCGCGAAAAGGTCATGATTGCGCCGACAAGCGGGAAATACAAGATATATATTATCGACGAAGTCCATATGTTAACAAAAGAGGCTTTCAATGCGCTTCTAAAGACCCTCGAGGAACCCCCGAGCCATGTCATTTTTATTATGGCGACAACTGATGCGCATAAAGTTCCGATTACGATTACATCTAGAGCCCAAACTTATACTTTTCGGTTGGCGGAAAAATCGATTATGGCTGGTTACCTAAAGAAAGTTGCGAAATCAGAAAAGATCAATATTGATGATTCAGCAATCGATATTATTGTAAAGCGTGGAGGAGGTTCGTTCCGAGATTCGCTTTCGTTACTCGACCAGATTTCAATGCTCCCGAGTGAGAAGATAACAAAAGAGACGGTTGAGGAGGCGATGGGCCTTCCGGAAGACGAAAAGATTCATGAACTACTTAATGTTTACGCTTTAGGAGATGTTGTAAAAATTACAACAGTGTTAAAGGATTTGTTGATTTCTGGAATTAAGCCAGAAACTCTAGCGGAAGAATTGATTGAAACAATTATTGATGAGCCTAAACCAGAATTTTTATCACTTCTCGCTAAGCTACCTGAAGTTCGGGCACCATATTCCGATGCGAAATTATTAACTGCACTGGCGATAAATACGAATGCAAAAAATGTTGAGACAAGAACTTTAGAGACGAAAACCGTGGTTCGACAGGAAAATGTCATTTCCGAGAACAAACCAAAAACTACAAAGGTCGAACTAGAGAAAACCGTAAAGGAAGAAACCAAAATTGAAACCCCGACAAATAGCGTTAAATTTGAGTGGGTGGAATATTTAAATCGAGTCCAGGAACTTAGTGATGCGGTTTATTCTCAGCTGGCGAAGACGAAATACGAGTTAATTGATGATACCTTACATATTTATCCTTTGAAGAAAATCGTGAGGAGCATTCTGACGAGAGAGAATAATAAGCGGATTCTAACTCAAGCGCTGGGGAGTGGGGTAAAAATTACAATACACGAGATTGAAGATTCCCCTGTTACAGAAAATAAGGACGAGACGCTGGCAAAATTGTCTGATATAATGGGAGGAGAGGTTATAAACGATGGAGGAGAAAACCCGTTCGAATAAAGAAGGCGGTAGAATACCGCCCCAGGATATCGAGGCAGAAAAATCGCTACTCGGCGCGATTATTATTTCGAATGATGTTTTGCCTGAAGTTTTAACGATTCTGAGACCGAGAGATTTTTACGAAAGACGACACCAGATAATTTTTCAAACGATTATTGATTTATATGACCAACATAAGCCGGTCGATTTGCTAACCCTGACCGCGGAGTTAAGAAAAAAGAAACAGCTAAAAGAAATTGGCGACGCCCTATATCTAACTGAGCTTTCGAATTTTGTGCCGGCTTCAGCGCATGCGAAGGCCTATGCGGATATTATTGAAAAAGCTTCAGTAAGGAGGCGCTTAATCCACGCGGGGACCGAGATAGCTAATAAGGCTTTTGAGGAAGATGCGGATGCAGATGCGTTGATTGGTGAGGCTGAGAGAGAGTTGTTCGAGGTATCGGATAAAATTATTAAGAGCGATTACGTTTCGATGGATGAATTGCTGGCAGACGCGTTTGACCGAATTGAGGAACTGCATAAAAATAAGGGGGCGCTACGTGGACTTAAAACCGGATTTAGAGATTTGGACAAAAAGACTGCCGGGTTCCAGAAGGGAGACTTAATTATTGTCGGGGCCCGTCCGGCAATGGGTAAAACAACTTTTGCACAAAACTTAGCCTATAATATTGCGAGCATTAATAGAAAAGGGGTTTTATTCTTCTCGATGGAGATGGCATCGGGAGAGATTGTTGATAGAATGATTTCTGATATCTCTGGAGTTGATAACTGGAAAATGCGAACTGGGAATTTAACTGATGAAGAATTCCAAAAGATTGGCGATGCCTTAGCGGAGATGGACGAAATCCCGATTTATATCGACGATACAAGTTCAATGACGATCGTTGAACTCAGAAATAAGGCAAGAAGGGCTATGCACGATCATGATATCGGGATTGTTATAGTTGATTATTTACAATTAATTACCGGTTCGGATCGTTATAAAGGAAATCGCGTCCAGGAAGTTTCAGAAGTTTCACGAGGTCTAAAAATTTTAGCAAGGGAACTCGGAATTCCAGTCGTCGCTTTGGCCCAGCTTTCTCGTAATGTAGCTGGGAGAGATAACCCGAGGCCGATTTTGTCTGACTTGCGTGATTCTGGTTCGATTGAGCAGGACGCCGACCTTGTGATGTTCTTACACCGTCCGGACTATTACAAGCAAAACGAAGATGGTTATGAAGACACGCATATTACTGAGCTCTTAGTCGCGAAGCATCGTCACGGAGCGGTTGGTAAAATTGAATTATACTTCCACCCAGAACTGCTTCGTTTCATGTCGCTCGACACGACGAGGGAATAGAATTATTTATAGTAACGAGAAAGAAATTCGTCTCGATAAGCTTCAAAATCATCATTTAGAATACTTTCACGAATTTTATCGACGACATTTACGACAAAATGTTCGTTATGAATTGAGGCTAAAATTTTTGCGGTTATCTCGTCGACTTTGAATAGATGATGAAGATAGGCGCACGTGTAATTTTTACAACATTCACAATTACACTCTGCCATGACTGGCGTAAATTCATGTTTAAATTTTGCATTCTTGATATTGATTCGACCGTCTAAAGTATATAATGAACCGTTTCTAGCCATACGAGTCGGACCAACACAATCAAAAGTGTCACATCCATTTTCGGCGCCATCAAAAAGATCGATCGGTTCTTGACCCATACCGAGAAGATGCCGAGGCTTATCCTCTGGAAGAACGCCGTTGACGACTTTTAGCATCTCGGCCATGCCTTCTGCGGTAAAAACTCCGCCAATACCAAACCCGTCGACATCCTTACTAGCGCAATACTTTGCAGACTCTTCGCGAAGATCATTGAAAGTTCCGCCTTGGACTACGGCATATAGATATTGTTCTGGTCTATTTTGTTTTTCGGCGTCGGATTTTATTTTATGATGTTCCGCCACACAACGGTCAAGCCAAGCATGAGTACGACGCATGGCAACCTCCATATCCTCACGACTTTCGGATTTCGCAAGATGATCGAAAGCCATATGAATATCGGCACCGATACTCCATTGAGCCTGCATCGATGACTCTGGCGTCATTTCGAAAATCCGACCATCAATATGAGATTTAAACTTCACGCCATCTTCAGTGATTTTTACATCTGGAAGGGAGAAAATCTGAAATCCGCCAGAATCCGTAAAAGTCGGGCCGTGCCAACTAGAGAATTTAGCAAGGCCTCCAGCCTCTTTGATTAAATCAGTACCAGGGCGGAGAATTAGATGATAGGTATTGGCTAGGATTGACTGGGAACCGAGTTCGCGCATTTGTTTCATGGTCAGAGCTTTGACCGTAGAACGAGTAGCAGCGCCAACGAAGGCAGGAGTTTTTATATCACCGTGTGGGGTATAAATTGTTCCGACCCGCATGAAGCCTTTTTTCTTTTCGATGTCAAATTTTAACATATTAGCATTGAGTCTCCATAACTTAGAAAATTGTAATTATTGTCTATTGCATGTTCATACGCATTTTTCAAATTATCCCACCCAGTAAAAGCGGACGCGAGCATTAAAACGGTAGATTTTGGAGCATGGAAATTTGTTAAAAGGACATCGACAATTTTAAATTTAAAACCCGGATAAATGAAGATGTCATCTTCGCCGAAAGCTTTTTTAGTCTTCGCGAAATATTCTAGAGTCCGAGCTACCGTAGTTCCAACGGCGATGACGCGAGAATGTCTTTCCTTGGCGCTATTTATAGCTTTTAATGTGTCCTCGGGGATACTAAACCATTCGGAGTGCATTTTATGGTCTTCGATTTTATCGGTACGGATTGGCAAAAAGGTCCCGAGGCCGACGTGAAGAGTTAAATATTTCACAATTACGCCTTTTTGCTGAAGTTTTTCCAATAGTTCTGCGGTCATATTTAAGCTGGCAGTCGGAGCTGCGGAAGAACCCATATTTTTCGCCCAAACGGTTTGATAACGTTCCTTATCGGACTCGGTTGCATCGCGATGAAGATAGGGCGGAAGCGGAACAGAACCATACGATTCGGCAAGTTCGCTTAGAGGAACGTCGGATTTTACCTCGGCAATGCCATTTCCGAGAATTTTCGTGATTACAATATCTTGCACTGTTCCATTTTTAGCTCCCTCGGTTTTAATAAAAACCTTATCTCCCTCATGTAGCTTTCCACGATACATGACACGTTGAGGTTCGTCGCCGTGTTTTTCTAAAACGACTAGTTCGCGCTTTCGTCCGTCTTCAAGCTCGCAGAACAGACGAGATTGCATGACGCGAGTATCGTTCAAGATTAAGACGTCGCCAGGATTTAGGAAATCGACAAGATTTTTATAATACGAATCCCTAACTTCGCCAGTTTTTTTATTTAAAACCAACAGACGAGTCTCGCCTCGTTTTTCGGGCGGGAACTTCGCAATGCGTTCTTCCGGTAATTCGTAATCAAAATCTTTAACTAACATCTTAAATCTTAAATCGCGTGAGTATTAGAACCGACTTTCCAATCAATTTCAGAATATTTTTCTAAAATTCCACGTAAATCTTTTTTAATTTTTTCATATTCTGCTTCGGTTTTAGCTTCGAATTTAATAGTCATATATGGTCCGTTCTGAGAAGCACGAATTACGATCATTTTTCCTGGCAAATCAGCACGAACGCCGTCAATAGTAGTAAACTCGGCTTCTGGCCAAAGTTTCTCTAAATCTGCTTTAATATCATTCCCGATTAATTCAAATTTTATATCGTCAGCTAAGCCAAGCTTAATTTCTGGACTAGAGATATATTGCGGGAGCTCAGCGACAAGTTCGCTCAAAGTCTTATTCTCGCTAGCCATGAAATCTAGAAGACGAAGCGAGGCGTTCGCTGAATCATCGTGAGGAAAATAGTTGTCGGCAAAGAAAATGTGGCCAGAAAGTTCGCCTCCGAACGGAGAACGGGTTTCTAAAACTTTCGCCTTGATGAAAGAATGTCCAGTAATCCACATGACTGGCTCTCCGCCTTCTTTCAGAATCGTATCTCTTACGACTTGAGAACATAGGACATTGAAGACGATCGGGGCGCCGGGAAGTCGCCTTAAGACGTCCTCGACGTAAATTGCGATAATGACATCCATCCAAAGAGTTCGGCCATTTTCATCAACAACCGCGATACGATCACCATCAGTATCGTATGCAAAACCAATATCAGCTTTTTCTTTTCGGACACGCTCACCGAGACGTTCTAGGACTTCTTGTTCGGTTGGGTCGGGTTGTCCCATAGGGAAATTTCCATCAGGTTCACAATTCTGTTCAATAACCTCCATGCCGGCTTTTCTTAAGACTTCAGCGTATTTTTTTCCGGACCCAGTACAACAACCATCGACAACGACTTTATAACTTTTAGGAATATTAAAATACTGATTAACGGTCTTAATGTAGGTCGGGAGAATATCAACTTCGCGATTTTTACCTTTCTCTTTCGGTTCGACGAATTCGCCTTTTTGACAAAGTTCGCGAAAGGCGACGATTTCGTGAGTTAGCATGGTTTCGGAATAACCAGTCGAAAGTTTTAAGCCATTAAATTCTTTTGGATTATGTGAAGCGGTTACCATAACAGCGCCTCTAGTTTTAAATTCGTAATTTGAGAAATAGCTAATCGGGGTCAAAGTTTCACCGAGATCAATAGTATCGATTCCACCGTCGTTCAAACCAGCAATAAGTGCGCGGGAATAATCATAGCTAGTTAAACGAACATCTCGCCCAACAGTACATTCATTAATGCGACGTCCGTTAAGCCAAGTCGCATAGGCTCGCCCGAACGTGTAATAAACATCTTCGTTTAACTGTTCGTCGACTAAACCACGAATATCGTAGCCACGGAAAATGACCGGGTTAATATCTTTTACAATTTCATAAGACTTCGCCATAATTATCTCCCATTATAAGTATATATATTATAACATATTTAAGCGTTTTTCAGGTCGCGTTCAATTTGTTTTTTATATCTATCCTCCTCGGAAAAAATACAGCCACAATATTTCTGTAAGTACAGTCCGAGCTCGCGAGCCTTAGCTTGTCCCTCGCGATAGCCAACCCTAAAATTACGGTAGATAAATTTAAGACCAGAATCTTTGGCTAATTTCTCACAAATTTTCTTCAATTCATCATGTTTCTGATACGGAGAGACTAGGAGCGTGGTCGAAAAAGCGTCGTAGCCGTTTTCGGAAGCGTATTTTACGGTTTCGAATAAGCGTTTTTCGTAACAATAATCAACACAACGATTTTCTAAATTGTTGATAACGTTCCGACAAAATTCGTCTAATCCATAATCTTCTTTTATGATTAATTCCGCTTTAACGGTTTCTGTATAATCTTTTAAAC
>JAFOHW010000030.1 GCA_017421685.1 Candidatus Saccharimonadota bacterium
ATCCTTCGCCGGAGGATTAGCTTCTACCGGAGAACTCGCCTGAGAAGTAGACGCATTTGTTACAGGCGTATTAACCGTATTACTAGCACCTTGTTCCATCAAGAATCCTTTCTAATTACTTATGCTTAGATTTTATCATAACCATCAATCTTCGTAAACATCATATCTTTTATATTTTTACCCTCGTATTTTGTTCACGCTAATGGTAAAATATAAACATAAACTATATCATAATAGAACAGAAGGAAACTTATGTTTAATAAATCAGAAATCCCAAACAAAGGTGAAAGAGCAATAGGGGGAAATAAAGGGTATATCGGAAGCGATGAAAATCTGAAAGATATCATGTCCGCCGAAGAGGAAGCCAAAGCAAAAGCGCGCGAACAAAGATTTGGTCGCACTGTTTTAGAAAAAGCCCCCAATTCAATTTCTGAATTATCGGAAATGCTACTTGATCTTGAAGAAAGAATAAATACCGTAGCAGAATTACCAGACCTCTCAGAAGAAGGAAAACAACAAGTCAACATCCTTTTTGATAGATTAGAAGACTTAATCAACATGAGTGATCCTATGAAATTAAGACTACTTGTCACAGAAGGAATCGTAGATATAGAAAGAAACCTTAATAACATACTCATTACTCGGTCGTTAAATAAGGCGCCTAAACCAGATAATCCAGAAACTCCAGATCTACATTCTCCAAGATGGACCGACGCATTCAGTAAAGAACCTCTGGTCACAGATGGCGGAATCAATGATGACTTTCTTGACGGAATGGATGAAGAAGAACCATCATCTAGACCAAGCAGCGAAGCAGTACTAAGCGTTTCTCCTGATGACCGCAATTTTCCTCAACAACCAGAAAACGGAGGAGGATTGCCAAACCTAGGAAAAACTGGAGACAGTGACGACAACGACAAATAAAATCGCAAAATAAAAAACACGGTCGCCCTATTTATAAGGCGACCGTTTTTTCTGGAAACTAAAGAACATCCCCATTATACCAAGACGGCATAATGGATGGGCGCAAACTTAAACCATTAGAAGTAAGCACCTTCTCTATCTGGTGAACTTCGTAAGTAGACAACCCGGGAATATCGCATAGCTCCTCTCTAGTCATACCAACTAGATCATTCATGTTGACCAGGTTATTCACTTCCAAAGTTTTCACGGTCCTAGAGTTCAAGACCCTCTGTCTTTTCGAACTACTTAGAATAGACGCCCCCTTCAAGCTAGGATCATACAAATCCCCAGCCAGTTCTCTCTTGTAAGCACTTCCGATAAGCAAATCGACGACTTGTCGAAGCGCCTCATCAATAGAGACATTGGAAATTTTACGTCTATCGATCCAAACCAGGTAAGTCTTGTGAAAAGGCTGATAGTATTTATCCGATTGCTTGACGAAGTAAACTTCGTAATAGCTTTGCCCATATTTCGTAGTCCCAATACCGAGCTCAACAGCACCAGTATTGAAGCAATCAAGACGAAAGCTTATCGTCGCCATGTCATAACCGACGCGACGCAAGACGACCGGACTCGGGCAAGACCTCTCCTTCTTGAGAATTTTCAGCTTCTCCCCAGGACGAGAGAACTGAAGAATCGAAGAAGAATCTCCCTCCCCGAAATTTTTTGTATTTCCATTGTTACGCGAAGGGTTATTCTCGAACTTAACGATATTGTTCATACTAATTCCCCCTTTTCCAAATCGAAAAGACATTAAAATACAAACGCCAAAAACCGGCTATTCCTCGTCATTATACCACAGATTCCATTTTTTGTCAAGATGCTTGCTCTTTTATTTTTCGTGTGTTATAATCGAATCTATTTAAAAGTGAGGTAGTATATGCTCAAAATCAAGAACCAAAAGCGAGATCCTCTGGTCCCGCCCGTCAGTGTATCTGCGCTATTCAATTTATCAAGTTTCAGACATTGGGACGACGTCGTCGTAAACCAAAAAGAAATTGACTTTACCCGTCGCGAATTAAAACAAGACCAAAAAACTCTTGCCAAAGCCTTCCTGCAATTAGGTATAAAAAAGGGAGATATCATTACTGTCGCAACTGGACGCAGTATGTATGAAAACATCCTTATTTTCCTCTCTGCTAATAGAATCGGCGCAATTGTATCTTTCCTGGATGAAAAAACTCCCCGTGAAACTCTAATTCACTATCTCGACGAATTTAAATCCCCATTATTAATCACATATAAATTTAAAGATAAACGCATAAAGGAATTGAAGCGTGACGCTAAATCCGTAAAGCATGTCATTAATCTCGATGGAAAAACTGTTGACGAAGGTGGTCCCGACGATGAACAGCTCGAAGACATCGAAGTCTTTGCGCTCGACAGTTTTTGGCTCGGAAAACAAAACATTAAAGCCATCGCCGAACAATATCGTGGACGTATCCCTAAAAATACTTTTTCCGCCAATAAAGAAGCTTTAATCTCCTTTACATCTGGCTCAACTTCCGGCCCAAAACCCATGGTCTTCACTAACAAAAACCTCATCGCTTCCGCAATTTATTCCAAAGTCGCAAGCAATGTTAAAATGTGGGACAAGGAACTACATTCCTGGATGAGTTATGTGAAATTTGATTGTCCATACGGATTAGTAGTTTCAGTTTTAGCCCCAATTTGCGGAGGCGGGGAAGTCATTTTAACTCCCGACATCGACGACACAAATCTCGACTACTATATTGGGAAAAATCCAAATACAATTTTCGGAATTCCGCCACTCCTTGAAGCATTACCTAGCTTAAAAGACGATACTGACATTAGCGATCTTAAAATGTTCGCTTCCGGAGGAGAACGTCTTGAAAAATCCGCTTCTCTATCCGCTCTAGAATTCTTTAAATCTCGCGGACTAAAAAATGTAAAGATAAGTAATGGCTACGGCGTCGGCGAAGCTTTAGGTCTTATCTCTACCGCCGTCGGGACAGCAGCTTATAACCCAGATTCCGTCGGACGCGTCCCAGCCGGAGCACACGTCATGGTCGTAGACCCCGAAACCGGTGAAGAATTAGGATTCGGAAGAGCCGGCATGCTTTATGCTTCCGGAAAACACGTCCTTAACCGCTATTTTAATCGCCCAGAACTCGATGAGGAAAAAATCCTAAAAATCCACGGTAAAAAATTCATCAAGACCGGAGACCTTGCCTACGTCTCGGAAACTGGATACATTACTCTGGTCGGAAGAGCAACTTTCTTCATCAACAATCTCCCGGCAAAAATCTACTATGAAGTTGTTCGCGCCGCCATTTCAAAATCCGAGCTCGTTAAAAAATGTTATGTCGTAAAAGGACCCGATAAAAAGCTAAAACTCGTTCCTTACGCCTTCGTCGTATTAAACGACAATATTCCAAAAAACAACCAAACCCGTCGCGAAATCGTCAAAAAAGCGACTGAACCATTCAATCTCGGAAAGCGCCGTTTGGTCCTTAAAGCCTACGAAATCCCCAGAAAAGTTGTTTTCTTAGACGACCTCCCTCTAACTCGCGCCAATAAAACCGACTTCCGTAAACTCGAAAAGATGGCTAAAGAACTTGGAGAAGGAGAGCAATAAAACCAATTAGAGGTTTTAGTAGTATAATGAGTTTTACCGCCTCCCTAATACTACATTATTCGCGTGAAGCCACCCCTCAACCGAACCTCCATCAAGGTATTCTCCCGTCGTCGGCGCAACTCTCATTATCCCCCCATTCTTTACAAAATCGTCGAACACATCCGTAATCATATACTCTTGATCGGCCGGACCAAAATCATTTTCATCTACATACTTAACAATTTTTTGTAATATTTCTGGCGTTAAAATATATTTCGAAACATTAATCATGTTAGATGGCGCTTCTTCCGGCTTAGGCGTATCCACTACGCCAACAAGATTACCATCATTAACTTCGAGTACTCCATATCTCTCTACTCGCTCAATCGGAACTTCTACTCCTAAAATCGCTGCCTCTTTTCCACCCGACGCCTTAATCAGCGACTCCGCCGCCGACTCTCCATTAGGATTCCAAATAAAATCATCGCCCATAAAAACTAAAACCGGCTCATCAATCTTATATTCTTCGACTACCATCGCAATCGGCACCGCCGTCCCATATTTCCCCGAAGGGTCTTGCGTCGTATAATGAATCGTTACATCATCCGGCAAAGTCTTCGCTAACTCTAAACCCTTCGTCTTTCCTCTCTCGGTTAAATACTGATTTAAGGCTAAATTATCCCGATAAAACTCGCGCACCTGACAAGGCTCCGCATTTGATATTACCATATAAATATCTTTGACCCCCGCCTTTATCAGTTCTTGAACCGAATAATCAACCAGTGGCCGATTCCCAACCGGTAGCATAGACTTTTCAATTATTTTTGTAATCGGCAATCGCCTGGTCCCCCAGCCTGCGACTGGAATAATAGCTTTAGTTATCATAATGCCCTAATTATAACACAGTTATCAACGACTCATCCCAAGATTCAGGGTAATCGTTTTGCCCTAGCAACACTGCTATCGTAGAAGCAAGGTTAGAAAGCCCAGGATTCGCTATATTCGTGAGAGCGTATTTATACCTATTCTTAGTACTGTCATATATAATAAACGGAACTTTATTTGTCGTATGAGAAGTTTTTTTCTTTCCTTCCTGGTCAATCAGCTCTTCCGCATTACCATGATCGGCCACGATAAGCAAAACTCCCCCCGCTTGCTTTACCGCCTCCCCTAATCTAGCTAGACTGAAATCAATCGCCTCCATCGCCATGACCGTCGCTCGCATATCCGCCGTATGCCCAACCATATCTCCGCCCGGATAATTAATCCGAATAAACTTATATTTATCAAGATTACGTATCACTTCATCGGTAATTTCTGCCGATTTCATCCAAGGTCTTGTTTCGAATGGTTCCGTGTCAGAAGCAATTTCAACGAACTCCTCCCCCTTTGCTTTATCATAACTGTTGCCATTAAAATAATAAGTGATATGACCAAATTTAACTGTTTCCGAAACCGCCAATTCCGAAATTCCTCGCTCTCCCAAAAACTGATTCAGAGTTTCATGAATTTCAACCGGCGGAATTAACCGATGCTCCGGAACATGCGTATCTGAATTATACTCTGTCATCCCTACAAAATAAACATCATTCGGCGTATAATCCCCCCGATTGAAATACGGAAAATCCCAATACGTAAACGCCATCGAAATCTCAATTGCCCGATCAGCCCGAAAATCAAAATAGACTAAACTATCTCCCTTCTCGACTTTCCCAACCGGCCGCTCTTCATCATCAACAATCACAAACGCTGGCAAATCCTGGTCCTGTATTTTAGGATCATTTCTTCGGATAACCGAAATTCCTTCCTCAGCCGACTTAAAATAGTAATTCGCCTCGCCTAAAACCATCATTTTCCAACCTCGTTCAACAACTCCCCAATCGTTCTCATATCTATCCGCTACTGTCGTCATCCTCCCTCCGCCTGAAGCAATTCGAATATCCGCGTCGACAAATTTCTTTACGAACTCCTCAAATCTCTGGATGAATTTTGGTTCAGATTGCGGAGGAACATCTCTCCCATCAAAAATCGCATGAACCCGAATTCGGCGCACCCCTTCATTATATGCCTGCTCTATCATTCTCTCCAGGTGCGAAATGTGACTATGGACCCCCCCGTCAGAAAAAATCCCTGCGAAATGTAGAGTCGCAGGTCCTATCTTTCCATTATACCATACATCTTCAGAATTGTCAAATTCACCTCTGTTTTCGTTCTCGGCCAAAACTCTCGTTATCGCCCCCTTCCCAGACTCAGATTTAAAAATCTCTCCGGTTTCTAAAGCTTCTTCGACTCTCGAAAGACCCTGTTTTATAACTCGTCCAGCCCCCATTGTATTATGTCCAACTTCCGAATTTCCCATCTGACCCGCTAGAAGCCCAACCGCCTCTCCCGAAGCCTCTAAGGCTACTCTCGGATAATTTCTAGAAATCTTCCCTAAAAAGGAAGTTCGCGCTTTTGAAACCGCATTTCCCGGCCCATCAACCGCCAGCCCCACTCCATCCAAGACTGCCAAAACTATCGGCCCATCAAACGATAATTTATCCATAACCTTATTATATCACACTTTATAAGCTTTATTTTCCCGACGAAATAATCAGTTATTTGAATTGTTTATTTGAATTTTGCTACATGTAAAATTACCAAATAAAAATAAAAATCTTACGGACCGAAGCATGTCCGTCCCATGCGAGAGGTCCGACTAAGATTTTTATTTTTATTATGCCGTAATTTTACCGTAGCTAAATTTAAATAAATAATTCAAAAAAACGGTTCGCCGAACCTAATCCGACGAACCGTAAAACCGTATTGGTTTTAAAGCGAGAATAGACAAAGAACTACGATATTAACTACTGCAATACATGCTACAACCCTCATCCCCCATTTGAACCAAGTCGAGTAATCAACTTTAGCGAGCGCAAGACCAGCCATAATTGCCCCACAAGTTGGCGTAATGAGATTCACTAAGCCATTTGCAGCAACAATTGTCATCGCGGCAACATTTGTACTGTAACCAAGATTTGCGGCGACCGGCGCAATAATCGGCGTCGAAAGAGTCGCAAGACCAGACGACGATGGTACTAAAATTGACAATACTACATGTAATAGATAGTTCAAAGGCACAAATGCGAGTTCTGGCAAAGTCGCCAAGAAATCAGACGCATTGTAGATAATGAAATTATCTAACGAAGTTTGCGCCATCAAAACCGAAGCTCCACGAGCTACCGCAATGACGAGAATTACCCCAATCATGTCATCTGCTCCATCGATAAACGTATCGACGAAACCATGCTCTCCTTGTCGATTAACAATTGCAAGCACAATCGCCATGATTAAGAACCAAAGCGCCGCCTCATAGAACCACCATCCCCCAAGCGGAGTTCCTGTGAGCCATCCAGTCCATGAGTCAAAGAACGTAATTCCAAAATCGCCCCAAGGAATAAATCCAACAATCATTACTAAGAAAGTAATCGCAAAGATAATCAATGAAGCAACCTGCTTTCCAGACAAATGTAGATCATCTTCTTTAACTTCTAAGTATTTGGCATATTTCTTTTCGGCAACTGCTTGTTCTCTTAAACTCAAGAACGTCGAACCTTTATCTCTTTGAACTTTCTTTGCATAACGAACTACAAAGAACGCCGAAATCACTAGAGTTGTCAACCAAAGAATCGTAGCAATTAGAATAATCGTACCTTGATTAAATTCTATGCCCGCATCTTTCATAGCCGATACAGCTACGCCAGTTGCGAATGGATTAATAGTTGAGCCTAGCACACCAGAGCCAGCACCTAGCAAAATCGTCGCAACACCTACTAACGGATCCATGCCAGCCGCATACATCGTGGCGGCAATTAAGACATAGAAACCAACGCTCTCTTCCATGAATCCATAGGTAGTACCAAGGATAGAGAAGATGAACATCAGAAGTAGAATTAATATATATTCTTTACCGTTCAATTTTTTTACAAGAATCTTAATTCCATTTTCGAGTGCCTTAGTTTTCGCCATCATAGCTAAGAACCCGCCGAGAACCATAACGAATATACAGACGTCAATCGCATCTTCAAACCCGAGTATCGGAGCCATCAATACTTGATATAGCTTAGCTCCTACAACGCCAGAGCCGTCCACAATTTGACAACTCTCTTCGCCATTTTCCTCTTCACAAGCCTCAAGCGAATCATAAGTTGTACCGACAACTGCTTCTTCTTCGCTATCCGTCTCGGATTCTGGAGCAGGAGCAACCATCATTTCTTCTGGCTTGGTTGGAGCGTCTTCTGGCTTAGCCGGAGCGTCTTCTGGCAAATTCTCCCCAGTGACTTCGTCACTAACAACCGGAGTAAATCCTTCACCTTCCGGTAAATCAATCGGATCCCCTTCGGCTGGAGCCTCCCCATTCAGTTCGGCCGGACCCCCGTCAGGCATTTCGCCTTCCCATTCCCCAGGACCTACTTCAACGCTAGGAGCCTCCTCTTCGATAGGCGCAACTTCATATTTCGCCTTCGGCAAGACATGCGATAAAATACCCAGCAAGATAATCAAAATCATGATAATCGAATATGCTGAAATCATCGCACGGCTGCGTTTCTTACTTCGATTTTTCTTCCTAAACATTTTATATCCTTTTAACTTTAATATCTTCCCCCAATAAATTGATTCTACGAACTTCCTTCCAGGCGATTGTTTTTATTTCTCTAAAACTTATCGTCTTTATTTCTCGTACGTCAATTGTCCTTCTTGTCTTTATATTTATCTTCATATTTTCTCCTTTTGTTTTTGTTTTCCCCCAGATTTACTCTCAACTTATAAATCTTCTTGTCTATTCCTCCTCCCTGACTAACGCCATCGACATACAGTGCGAACCTCCGCGTCCGCGCGATAACTCTGAACTTGGAATTTCGATAACCTTAATTCCGTGCCTCCTTAAAGCTTGATTAGTTACAAAATTTCGGTCATAAGCCACCACTACTCCAGGACGAATACAAAGCAAGTTTACCCCATCGCTCCATTGCTCACGCTCCGCGTCAATCCTTCGGCCATTTCCACATTTAATCAATTCGACCTTATTTAAGTGTAGATATTTCTCAAGTACTTTCTGCAAACTCTGACGAATTTCAACAATCTCAATTTCTCCTCCTCGACCTTCAGTAATTTCGTAAATTGTCGAAATATCCATAATCGCATCTTGAACCGCAAATTTATCAACATCAACTTGCGTCATAACCGTATCAAGATGCATAAAGCTTCTTTCATCCGGAATATCTATGGCAAGAACATATTTAAACTCATTCTTTTTATCTTTAAATAGATTCCTCGCAAACTCTGCAATCGCATCCGGCTCTGTTCTTTGGGAAATCCCAATCGCGACCACCTCTTTTGACAAAACTTGGATATCGCCTCCTTCAATACAATAAGGTTCTTTCCTGTCGTAATAAAGTTTCGTCTTTTCATAAAAAGGATGATACTCGAAGACATATTCTGCAAAAATCGATTCTCTAGTTCTCGTTGTCGCCCACATCTTATGCAAAGTCGCTCCATTCCCTACCGTAGCCATCGGATCGCGCTGGAATAAAATATTCGGAATCGGCTCAATAATCATCTTTCCTGTATCACGTGTTGCATAAAAACCAGATATCTTCCTTAATCTCTTTAACTCTGAAATATCAATCCCCGCAATACATTTTTTAACCATATCGCGCGTATCTTTAATTGAATTTAAAAAGTCAAAACAATGCTTCTTAATCTTTGGAGAAGTAACTCCAGCTTCTTCAATAAATTGCTCTAGGAATTTCTTTCGAACCGTTCGTCCTCCTGCTTCAATTGCTTCCGCCACTAAATCCGTAATATAAACAACTTCAATCCCCTCATTTCTCAAAGCATTAGCATAAGCATCATGCTCTTGTTGAGCTACTTTCAAATAAGGAATATCATCAAACAATAATCTCTCCAAAGTATTCGGCGTTAAATTCAAAAATTCATCGCCAGGTCGATGCATTAAGACCTTCTTTAGTGGCGCAATTTCGCTAAAATTCGAAATTGAGTTTCGCATTATTTCACCTCCTTTTTATATAACGTTAAGAACATTACCGCTTTAATCGTGTGCATTCTATTTTCTGCTTCCTCAAAAACCAACGAACGCTCTGACTCAAAAACCTCATTCGAAACTTCCATCTCGGAAATTCCATATTTTTCATATACGTCCCTCGCAACCGCCGTATTCAAATCATGGAACGATGGCAGGCAGTGTAGAAAGACTGTCTCTGGCTTTGCTCGATTCATCATTTCCATATCAACTCGATACGGAGTGAGAAGCTGAATCCTCTCCCCCCACTTTTCTTTATCTTCTCCCATTGACAGCCAAACATCCGTATAAATAACATCGGCTCTCCCGTTCAAATCAGCAATATTACTCGTAACCGTAATTGTGCAACCATTCTTTTCTGCAATCGGTCGACAGGCCTCAACAATCTCGTTTGCGGGTCTTAAACTTTCCGGTCCACAAGCGATGAAATTAACCCCCATCTTCGCGCTCATCACCATTAACGAATTTGCGACATTATTTCTCGTATCTCCAACAAATGCCAAAGTTAATCCTTTAAGTCTTCCGAAATGTTCCTCAATCGTCATAAAATCTCCGAGCGCCTGAGTTGGATGACATTCATTTGTCAGTCCATTCCAAACCGGAACTTTCGAATACTGTGCTAACCCATTCACAATTTCTTGGCTAAATCCTCGATATTCAATCCCGTCATAAATTCTAGCCAAAACTCGCGCCGTATCAGCGATTGATTCCTTGTGCCCCATCTGAGAACCTGTCGGCTCAAGATATGTAACTCCCATTCCGAGGTCATATCCCGCGACCTCGAAAGAACATCTCGTTCTTGTAGAAGTCTTCTCAAACAAAATCGCAATGTTTTTATTTGGAAAAATCTTGTGTGCTCTTCCAGTTTTTTTATATTCCTTAAACTTCTTAGCAGTACTTAGCATGTAGAGAAGTTCATCTTCGCTAAAGTCTAAGATTCTTAAGAAATCCCGTCCATAAAAATCCATATTTTGCCCTTCTTATCTTTTCTTATTATATATTAATTCCGAGTTAAACACAAGCATTTTAAAAGACTCTTTGTATAACTTTTTTATTCAGTTTTCCACAAGTTTTCCACAAGTATAACAGAGGTGGCACTATTTCTTACGAATTATCGTTCCTGCTTTCCCCGAAAGCGCCTCTTTTAAGTTTTCGATATCCGTAATTATCCCAACCCCTCCTCTTTTAGCAAAGTTAACTGTCGCCTCAACTTTTGGAAGCATTGAGCCAGCTTTAAAATATCCATACTTCTTATAAGCTAAAATCTCATTCGCAGTAATTTCTCCTAAAGCCTCTTGCTCTGGTAATCCAAAATTAATATAAACATTCGGGACCGCCGTAACTGAAACAAAAATATCTGCTTTAACCAATTCTGCTAACTTTTCCGCTGCAAAATCTTTATCAATTACCGCATCAACTCCCTTAATGCGTTTTAAAACTTTCGTCTTGTAAACTGGAATCCCCCCGCCTCCGGCCGCAATCACAATTACTCCGTCACTAACTAATTCCAAAATCGTCTTACTCTCAACAATATCGATCGGCTTCGGAGAAGCAACAACTCTTCTCCAGCCTCGTCCCGAATCTTCCTTGACTGTCCAACCTTTTTCTTTCGCAAGCCTTAAAGCCTCTTCTTTCTTATAGAATTGACCTATCGGTTTCGTTGGATTCCTGAATGCCGAATCATTCCTATCAACAACAACTTGCGAAATAATCGTAACAACTTTCGTTTTTCTTCCCTTCTTAATAAATGCATTATTAATTGCTTGGGTTAGCCAATAGCCAATCTGCCCTTGACTCATCGCCACCGCCGTTTCTAATGGCATCGCCGGAGCCTTCTTTGTAGACGAAGACTCTTCATGAATCAAAATATTTCCAACCTGAGGACCATTCCCATGTGCAACTACTATCTCATATTTATCAGCAAGCTCTGCAATCACCTCTCCGACTTTAACTGCAACCGACTTTTGCGCTTCCGCCGTCGCCTCACCGTTCTTCTGTAAAGCATTCCCGCCCAAAGCTAAAACCACCCTTTTTTTCATTTATACTGCCTCCGTTAATAATTTTTTTAGCTCTTTCTTATACGCCTCAACCCCCGGCTGGTCAAAAGGATTAACTCCACTCAGTTTCCCCGAAACCGCACAAACCATCTCGAAGAAATAAAGTAGCGCCCCTAACCCTTTTTCATCAAAACTAGGGACAATGATATTTAATACTGGTATTCCGCCATCTCGATGAGCCTTCGTTACTGCTGGAACAATTTTTGCGTTTCTCTTATCCGTTGGATAATCAATTATCGTCTCAAAAATATTTCTTCTCCCATCTTGTAGATATTGTCCCATCGAGTGTAAATCTGTCGAATAAACGACCGAGGCCGGGAAAATTCCTTGCTTATTTTTCCCCTCAGACTCTCCAAACAACTGTTTTAGCCATTCATTTACATAAGCCGTCGAGGGTTCAGCTGTCGCAAAAACCTCAACATCATACCCATCTTCTAGTAGCGCATTCCTAAGTATTGCATATCTAACTGCCGATGATTCTTCTTTTTTCTGTTCGACTTCTTGCTCCTCTTCTAGTGCCCCTTCGAGTAATTTATCAATATCTATCCCCGCAACCGCTAAAGGCAAAAGACCAACCGCCGTAAAAACTGAATACCGTCCCCCAACATTGTCTGGGATAATAAAACTTGTATAACCTTCTTTTTCCGACTCGTCGTGTAACTCTCCTTTTCTTGCGTCCGTCGTCGCATAAATTCGCCGAGTAGCCTCCTCTTTGCCATATTTCTGAGTCAGTTTTTCTTTAAAAACCTGGAACGCTACTGAAGGCTCTAAAGTCGTTCCTGATTTCGAGATAACATTAACCGAAAAATCCGCACCAGAAACCATATCTACAACTCGTTTCAACTCTCGCTCCGAAAGAGAATTCCCAGCATATAAAATCTTTGTCCGAGACTTTTCGCCCAAAGCTTCGATTATCGCCCGATGTCCGAGATACGATCCCCCAATCCCAATACAAACTAAATACTCACTATCTTCGTTTATTTTCTTTGCGACTTCCTTTATCTTAGAAATTTCCTCGCGATTAATCCTCGAAGGTAATTTCGCCCATCCCCCCATATCGTCATCATAAATTTCCTCAAGAACTTCTCTGGCTCTTTTTCGCCTCTCATCATTTATTACAATCTCGAAATCAGCTTTTATCATAATACCTCCAAATTCTATCTTTATTATATCAAATAAGCTGGACAATAACAAAAATACAGAGATATGCTATAATAACCCTATGCCCGAGTGGCGGAATTGGTAGACGCGCTAGCTTCAGGTGCTAGTAGTAGCAATACTGTACAGGTTCAAGTCCTGCCTCGGGCACCAGATCACGACAATTTCGATTATTTTCGCCCGCAGGGCGACTTTTTATTGCCGAGCGAAGTTCATAGAATATAGGCAAAATTAAAAACGCGAGAAAACTTTCATTATACCAAAAACCAACTTTTATATAATTCTTATATACGCCAAAGTCTTCAACGGTATTTGGGATATCGTTGAAGGTTCTTTTTTAATTTATTTCAAAGTACTTTTTAAGTCCCTGATAAACTGCTTTTTTCTCTTTTTCAATCTGTTCTATCCTTGCTTGAATCGAACTTTCGCCTATCGTAATCGCTCTTTTTAATGCTAATTCATTCTTCATTGGACTGAAAAAGTCTCTATATTCTTCTAGCTCCTCTTTAGTTCTCATAGTGGTGGATATGGCCTTCGGATAACTATCCATCGATTTGTCCCCACTAAACTTTCGCACAAATTCCCAATTCTCTTTCAGCCACAAAAATGCTTTTTCCCTAGTTTTAAAATTACGGTAGAGGAAAATAAATAAATAAAACTGGTCTTGCGGTTTAACAGTTTCAATGTCGCCAAGAAGCGCCAAAACTTTCTCTGCATATTTCACATCTTTCACTGAAGTCATCGCTGAAAGATAATCAAATTTTGCTTCCGGATCTGCCATTTCTTTATATTTTTCTAAATAATCATCAATAATCTTCGGCTCAAGATAAATTTTCGCATCCAAAATATCATCCCGTACTTCGCTATCCATTTTCATATAATCTTCGTCATACATCTCCGCTAACTTCTTTAATCTCTCCATATCTTCCGCATAATAATCAAGCGCTAATAAATTCGCCCTTAGCCGAATCGTATTTTCATCATCGTCCTTCCGAGTCACTAGCCCAATTTCATCTAATTTCGAGCTAACTAAATCTAAAACGTACTTCTTTAAAACCTTCTCTTCCTTAGAATCGTCGTCAAAATACATCTTCAAATTCGAAATAATCGATGATATTTTAGTCCAAACCGCAGCTTTATCTTCATTCTTGAATTTCAAAGCTAGCTGAATTAATGATACTGGACTTTGTAACCCGACCTTTGTAACAAAATCCCGATCCATTAATAATCTCAGTTTTTCTTCCAAACTAAGCTCACTAAATTTATCTAATCTCTCATTAAACTCTTCTTCCGATAAATTCAAAATATAATGCCCAGACATATCTTCCGTAATTTCCGGGATCGGCCAATCCGACTTTTTCATTTCCCCATTCATTAAAAACCTCTTCTGCTCATAATCCTTAAAATCGCCATTTTTACTAGTGATAACCGGATATCCAGGTCTGTCGATAAACGCATGCATTAATTCTTTCGGGTTGAAATCAGCATATGGTTTTAAAGCCTCCCATAAATCATCTCCAATCGTATTTTTATACTGATACTTTTTGAAATAATCTCGAATTCCCTTCAAGAAATTCTCCCATCCCATTAAACGGATCAACATCAGCATCAACCTCGCGCCCTTCGCGTAAACAATTGCCCCATCAAACAAAGTTGCGATTTCTTCCGGATCATTAACGTCTTGATGCACCGACTGAACGCCATCATTTGCATCTCTAAATAGCGCCGAATAACAATCTCCAAGGAAAAAGCTTTCGAAAATCTTATATTCTGGATGAATATAATCTACCGCATAATATTCCATAACCGAAGCAAACGACTCATTCAACCACAAATCATCCCACCATTTCATCGTTACCAAATCCCCGAACCACTGATGTGACAGTTCATGGGCAACCGTTAAAGCAATAGATTTTTTCGTCCCTAGAGTTGCTTTTTTCGAAGCTAAAAGCATCGATTCTCTATAAGTAACTAATCCCCAGTTCTCCATCGCCCCAGCCTCAAAATCTGGCAAAGCGACTTGATCTAATTTTTCTAACGGATACGGAACCCCAAAATTATCATCGTAAAACTCAAGCGAACGACACGCAATCTCGTTTGCAAAATCAACCGAATCGATATCTTGCGCCAACGAACAATAAGTTGTAATTAAAACCCCGTGTTTATTCTTTACAGTTTTCCCATGGAATCGCCCAATCACCCAAGCTAATAAATAAGTAGACATCCTAGGAGTTTCTTCAAACACATACTCGACGTATTTACTCGCAACTTTCTTCCC
Organism: Candidatus Saccharimonadota bacterium; assembly: GCA_017421685.1. Classification (GTDB taxonomy): domain Bacteria; phylum Patescibacteriota; class Saccharimonadia; order Saccharimonadales; family Saccharimonadaceae; genus Nanosyncoccus. The sequence continues at coordinate 15,117 of JAFOHW010000030.1, forward strand.
TTCATCATTGTAAAAAATCGTATATTTCCCATCCGGAACTTTAAAATGTTTCTTCGTTTCTTTAACTGGAGTGTTTGCCAAAACTATATCTTCGCTCTCTGGAACCGTAAGCTTTAATTCAAAAATTGCTTTAGCCCCAGGCTCATCAATACAAGGGAACGCCTCTCTGGCGTAATGGCTCTCAAATTGCGTCGCAACGATTACCTCTGTTTCACCATCATATTTATATGTAGATAAATACGCCCCTTGCATGTTTTCATTTAAAGCGCCCTCATACCTTAGTAAGACCATTACATCGCCGAGAGGTACTTTTTTTAGCGTCAAAACACCATCCTCTACTTTAAAATCCGCTTTTTCGTCATTTACAAATACTTCCTTAACAGATAAGCCAACTGCATGAAATTTCACTGTCTCATTTTTCGCCACCCCAGTTACGCTTACCGTCCCCCCAATTTTCTTATCATATTTATTAATACCCAGATTTAAGACATATTTCTCTGGTACAAAATATTCTAAAAATCTCTCCATCAGTTTTCTCCGTAATTAATATAATTTTACACTAGGAGGCAATTTTGCGTCTTTTAATAATGGCTCAAGCTCTGCCTCTTCCAATGTTTCCTGCTTCAACAACTCCTCCGCGAGCTTGTCTAAAACTGTTTTGTTAGCCTTTAAGACCTCTTCAGCCCTTTTCGACGCTTCATTCGTAAGCTTCTTAATTTCCGCGTCGATCAACTCCGCCGTCTTCTCGGAATACGGCTTTCCAGTTGTAATCGTATAATACCCCGTCGCTTCATTCGGAAAAACTAAGTTTCGTGTTCCGTCGCCCATTCCTTCTTCGATAATCATCGATTTCGAAAGTTCAGCTACATGTTTCAAATCCGAAGACGCCCCCGTCGTAATCGCATCTTTTCCAAAAATCAACTTCTCTGCTACTCGTCCACCCATCGCTCTTGCTAAAATATCTTTAAGTTCATAAATATTCTTATAACTTCTGTCTTCCGGTGGCAAAAACCAAGTTACTCCACCCGTCGCCCCTCGCGGAATAATCGTAACTTTATGAACTGGATCAGAGTCCGGCAAAACATGTCCAACAATCGCATGCCCTGCTTCGTGATAAGCCGTAATTTTTCGTTCCTTCTCGTTCATAACCTTCGATTTTCTTTCCGGCCCAATTGCAACTCGTTCAAACGCCTCAGTTAAATCTTTATTCGAAATTGCTTTATGCCCTTCGCGTGCCGCCGTAATCGCCGCTTCATTCGCAATATTTGCAAGATCCGCCCCTGAAGATCCCGCCGTCTTTTTTGCCAAGGATTCTAAATCTACATTTTCTTCAATCGGTTTACCTTTAAAATGAACTTTTAAAATCTCTAGTCTATCTTTTCTTTCAGGCAAAGTAACATTGACATGTCGGTCAAATCGTCCAGGACGAAGAAGTGCTTTATCCAGCATATCAACTCGGTTCGTCGCAGCCATAACAATAACTCCAGAATCATTATCAAAACCATCCATTTCCACTAAAATCTGATTCAAAGTCTGTTCGTCTTCGCGTCCTGCCCCACCTCGTGCATCTCTTTTATGCGCAACCGCATCAATCTCATCAATGAAGATAATCGACGGCGCATTTTTCTTTGCTTTCGAGAACAAATCCCGAACTCTACTCGCCCCAACCCCGACGAACATCTCCGCAAATTCTGAACCCGAAATCGAGAAAAACGGCACATCCGCTTCCCCAGCTACCGCTCGCGCCATCAAAGTTTTGCCTGTTCCCGGCTCACCCGCAAGTAAAACCCCCCTCGGAATTTTCGCTCCTAATTTTTCATACTTTTTCGGATTCTTTAAGAAATCTACAATCTCCGTTAAATCTTGTTTCGCAACTTCATTTCCCGCAACGTCTTTAAAGGTCACTTTCTTCTTATCTGGCCCATAAAGTCTTGCTCGCGACTTTCCGAAAGACATCGATTGATTATTGGCCACATTGGCTTGTTTCATCATCCAGGAAAAGAAAATAACTAATGCAATAATTGGTAGAACCGTCAATGCAACATCAAACACAATCCCCCAAGCATTAACGTCTTCCTTATATTCTATTACCGGATATTTCTCCTCACAATTCGAAAGCTCCGTATCTTTTAATCCATCGCAATGATTAACTAACCCCTGGTCATAAAGAGTTCCTGAACTATCTTTTCTCGAAGTTTCCGTCGGCTGATCTTTTCCTTTTAAAGTAATTTCTAAAGTATCCCCAGTAATTGAAATTTTACTGATATCTCCTTCCGAATCATTTGCTCTTCGAATCACATCCGAAATCGGCACCTCAGTCATCTGAGGATTATTTTGATTCATATGTGTAATTATAAGCACCGCAAAACAAATCAAAATGAATGTAAATAAAGCACTTCTTATCGTGTTCGACGTACTATTAGTATTCTTTGTTGGTTTCCTTTGTGAATTCTTAGGTAAATTATCCGCCACTTTTTATCTCCTTTATTATTTTATATTTTACCATATTATGGGCATAAATGTGATATAATAAAAGAGACCTGGGTGTAGCACAGTTGGTAGCGCGCGACTTTTGGGAAGTCGAGGTCGCAGGTTCAAGTCCTGTCACCCAGACCATTTTAAGAAAGAAGATTCAAATCTTCTTTTTTAAATAAATCCAGCCTACTGCACTAGTCTCATGAAATATGGTATAATATGAATATCTGGGATTGGCGCAGCCTGGTAGCGCGCACGCATGGGGTGCGTGAGGTCAGGAGTTCAAATCTCCTATCCCAGACCAAAACCCCAGTATAAGTTCAGGGTGTGGCGCAGTTGGTAGCGCTTTAGCGTAGGGACGCTGAGGCCGTCGGTTCAAGTCCGACCATTAACATGATGTCAGGGTGTGGCGCAGTTGGTAGCGCGCAGCGTTCGGGACGCTGAGGCCGTCGGTTCAAGTCCGATCACCCTGACCATTTTTTATTGTCAAAAAGAAGTCTTGTAAAAACATAATATTTATCGTAAAATAATCTTAACAGGCGATATCTGGAATCTCG